>JALYIX010000130.1 GCA_030775565.1 Pseudomonadota bacterium
TGAAGTCGGTCGCGGTATCGCCCGCCAGCCGCCACATGGCGTCGGCACTCTTCCAGGCGAGCCGTGCCGCGCGCGCGAGGTTCTGCGGCATGGCGAGGATCGCAAGGCCTGAGCGAATCGCCTCGCGCGCCGGGGTCATCAGCGCGAACCGCTCGAGCAGGATGGCGCGGATCCGCTGCGACACGCGCATCGCCGCGATGGCCTCGGAAGGGAAGGCCGCAACCAGTGCTTCGTCGAGCGCTTCGACATAGGCGGCGACCATCTCGGCGGGCTTTTCCGGAAAGGCCAGTCGGGCGATGTCGGGGTCGATCGACAGCGCCGCCGCCGCGCTGGCGACGGCCTTGTCGCTCCATCCATCGAACACGGCATTTTCGCCGACGGGGAGGGCGAGCTGGCGGCGGATCTCGGCGAGCGGGCTGTCCATCGCCCTTAAGTGGGCTTTGCCACCGCCGGACGCAAGCGGACGAGCAGCAACGCGGCGGCGATCGCGCTGGCGCCCAGCCAGTCGCGCAGGCTCAACGTCTCGCCATAGCCGATCCAGCCGATCGCGATCGAAATCACCGGCTGGGTGAGCAAGGCCAGCCCGATGACGAGCGGCGGCAGCTCGCCGATGGCGAATACGATCAGCCCCTGGCCGATGACCTGCGAGCCGATCGCCAGCGCGATCAGCGGCGTCCAGTGGTGCGGAATGACGCGCTCGCCGAGCAGCAAGGCGAAGGGCAGCAGGCAGGAGGCACCAACGATGCTGGCGAGGACGAGCAGGGGCAGCGGCTGGACGGTGCCGCGGGCGCGCTCGACGAGGATCAGGTAGAAGCCGTAGAGGACTCCCCCAAGCAGGGCGAACAGGTCGCCGCGGAGATGCGCGCTACTCAGTTCGGCGCTGTCGATCATGAGCAGCGCCGCGCCGGCGGCGGCAAGCAGCAAGGCCGCGCCTTGCAGGCGGGTGGGCCATTTCCGCGCGAGCCACAGGCCCCAGGCAGCGAAAAAAAAGCTCGAGATATTTCCGAACAGCGTGGCATTGCCGAGCTTGGTCAGGCGAATGCCGAGGTGCCAGGCGGCCAGGTCGGCAGCGAAGAAGAAGGCCGCGACCGCGATGGCGATGAAGATCGTTCGTCCCGGCCAGCGGAGCGGTTGCCCGGTCGACCGGGCAAGTAGGGCGAGGAGCGGAACCGCAAGCGCGAGGCGCCAGAAGGCGGCGGCGACCGCGCCGGTGTCGGCCAGTCGGACGAGCCATGGGCCGAACGCCAGCGCGGCATTGCCGACGAGCACGCCGACGAACGCCAGCCGGTGGGGCGACCGCGTTTCCTGCCGCTTCCCGTCTTGTTTCGCCACCAATTCCCCCTACGTGCCGGACTTCGTCGAAGTTCAGCTGCGCCGCAAGCCGGCACGCGCATGGCCAAGGAGAATCGCCATTTCCACCCTGTTCGATCCGCTGTCGCTTGGCGCCCTCGAGCTACCCAATCGAATCATCATGGCCCCGCTGACCCGCGGCCGCGCCGACCGCGCGGGCGTCCACGGTCCGCTCGCGGTCGACTATTACCGCCAGCGCGCGAGCGCGGGACTGATCATCTCCGAAGCGACCGGCATTTCGCGCGAAGGGCTCGGCTGGCCTTTTGCGCCGGGGCTGTGGACCGCAGAGCAGGTCGAAGGATGGAAGCCGGTCACCGCGGCGGTCCACGACGCCGGGGGCCGGATCGTCGCGCAACTGTGGCACATGGGGCGATTGGTTCACTCGAGCCTTGGCAGCGGCCAGCCGGTGTCTTCCTCGGCGACGACCGCGCCGCATCACGCCCACACCTACGACGGCAACCAGCCCTATGAAGTGGCGCGCCCGGCGACGATCGATGACATCGAGCGGATCGTCGGCGACTATGTCACGGCTGCGCGCATGGCCATGACGGCGGGCTTCGACGGGGTCCAGATTCATGCCGCCAATGGCTATCTGATCGACCAATTCCTGCGCGCGTCGGACAATCATCGCGAGGATGACTTTGGTGGCTCGATCGACAACCGCATGCGGCTCGCGCTGCGCGTCATCGATGCGGTTGCAGGCGAGGTCGGAATCGAACGGACCGGGATCCGATTCTCGCCCAATACCCTCTCGCAGGGGATCGACGACCCCGCGCCCGAGCAGCTGTTCGTCGCGCTTGGCCGCGCGCTCGAGGCGCGCCGAGTGCCGTGGATCGAGCTTCGCGAGCCGGGCCCCGATTCCACCTTCGGGGCGCCGTCGCACCCGCCGGTCAGCCCGGCGATGCGCCCGATCTATTCGGGCAGGATCGTGCTCAACAGCGACTATGTCGGTGACACCGCGCAGGCCCGGCTCGAGGAGGGGGTAGCCGACGCCATCGCCTTCGGACGGCCATTCATTGCCAATCCCGACCTCGTCGAGCGGCTCCGCAAGCAGGCGCCGCTCAGTCCTGCGAACCCCAAAACCTTCTATTCGCGCGGCCCTGAAGGCTACACCGACTATCCCGCCCATCCGGAACAGGTCGCCGCCTGACCGGTTTCGCTTTCCGAAGGAGAGGCGGCATGCGCAAGCGGTGGATCGGAGCGGGAGCGGCGGCGGGGGTGGCGCTGCTCGGCGGGGCGGTGCTTTACTATCTGCAGGAGCGCGCAACCGACGAACCCGACTATCGCACGCTGCGGACCGACGGCGAGTTCCAGATCCGCCACTATCCCGCGCTGGTCGTCGCCGAGACCGTCGTCCACGGCCCGCGCAAACAGGCGCTGGGCGAGGGCTTCCGGCGGCTCGCCGACTATATCTTCGCCAAGTCGCGGCCGGGCGCGCAATTGCCGATGACGGTGCCCGTGATGCAGGATTCAGGCGATCCGATGGCGAGCGATCCGCCGCTGTTCGACGACGAGATCGAGGGCGGCTGGCGCACCCGGTTCGTCATGCTCGGCGGGCACACGGTCGATGATCTGCCCGAGCCGCCCGACGAGGTCGAACTGGTCACCCTTCCGCCGCGCAAGGTCGCGGTGGTGTCGTTCGCCGGTCGGCCCGACGATCGCGACCTGGCCGAGGCGGAGGATCGCCTGCGCGGCTGGCTCGCGCGCCACGGCGAGCGGTCGGAGGCCGAGCCCGAATATGCCTTCTACAATTCGCCGATGATCCCCGGGCCGTTGCGCCGCAACGAGGTGTGGCTGGCGCTGGAGTAGATCAGCCGAAGCGCTGCTTGAGGGCGAGCAGTGCCAGCGCCGCCTTGGCTGCGTCGCCACCCTTGTCGCCTTGGGCGGGATCGGCGCGAACGATTGCCTGCGCCTCGTTCTCGACGGTGAGGATGCCGTTGCCGACCGCAAGCCCGTCCATGGTCAAGGCCATCAGCCCGCGCGCGCTTTCGCCGGCGACGATCTCGAAATGATAAGTCTCGCCGCGGATCACGACGCCAAGGCCGACGAACGCATCGAACGTGTCGCTCTCCGAGGCGATGGCGAGCGTTCCGGGCAGTTCGAGCGCGCCGGGGACGGTGATCGTCTCGTGGCTGTGCCCGGCGTCCTCGATCGCCGCACGCGCGCCGGCCAGCAGCATGTCGTTAAGGTGGGCATAGAAACGCGCTTCGGCGATCAGTACATGCGCCATGGTCAGCGTGCCTCGTCGATGGCGCGTTCCTCGACGATCTTCAGGCCATAGCCCGACAGGCCGACGGGCGAGTGGCGGGTGTTGGTCAGCAAGATCATGTCGTGGATTCCCAGGGCGGCGAGGATCTGCGCGCCGACCCCATAGTTGCGAAGCTCGTCCATCGGCTCGGTCGACTTGCCCGACCGCTGGTCGAGAATGCGCGAGAAGGCGTTGCCGGCGCTTACCCGGAGCGCGACGATGACGCCCGCGCCGGCTTGCTCGATCATCCGCATCGCGCCGTGGAGCAGACCCGCGCGTGGCCCCGCTTCGCCGAAGATGTCGCCGAAAATGTCGATCGAATGCATGCGCACGAGCGCCGGCTGGGCGGGATCGATGCGGCCGTGAATGATCGCGATCTGCTCCTCCCCGTTCGACTTGTCGCGGAACACTTGCGCCGCCCATTCGGCACCGCTGTCGGTGACGAAGCGCGACTCCGCCACGCGCTCGACCATATGATCCTTCTTGAGCCGGTAGGCGATGAGGTCGCGGATCGTGCCGATCTTGAGCCCGTGCTGCGCGGCAAACCCCATCAGATCGTCGAGCCGGGCCATGGTCCCGTCCTCGCGCATGATCTCGCAGATCACGCCCGACGGGTTGAGCCCGGCCAGGCGCGCGACATCGACCGCCGCCTCGGTGTGGCCGGCGCGAACGAGGACGCCACCCGGGCGGGCGACGAGCGGGAAGACATGGCCGGGCGAGACGAGATCGTCCTTGCCGCGGCTGGCGTCGATGGCGACGGCGATCGTCCGCGCGCGGTCCGCGGCGGAAATGCCGGTGGTGACCCCTTCGCGCGCTTCGATCGAGATGGTGAAGGCGGTCTCGTGTCTCGTCCCGTTCTTGGGCGCCATCGGGGTCAGGCCGAGCTGGTCGACCCGTTCCTTGGCGAGCGCGAGGCAAATCAGGCCGCGCCCGTGGCGCGCCATGAAGTTGATCGCATCGGGAGTCGCCATCTGCGCCGGGATGATCAGGTCGCCCTCATTCTCGCGATCGTCGTCGTCGACCAGGATGAACATGCGGCCATTGCGCGCTTCGTCGATGATCGCCTCGGCGCCGACCAGCACGTCCGCCGTCCCGCCGACGAGCAATTTCTCGAGCCGGCCGAGGGTGTCGGCGGTCGGATTCCAGTCGGGTGCGCCAAGCTTGCGCAGCGAGTTGGGGTGGAGGCCGGCGGCGCGGGCAAGTCCGGCGCGACTGACCTCACCAGTTTCGATAATTGCGGACAAGCGCTCGATAAGATCTGTAGCCATTCACACTCTCTATCACACTGCAATGTGACAGGGAAGGGGCAATGATCACATTGTGGGCTGATTCATCCGGTTAAGATATCGTGCAAGCACGTCGATCTCGACGTTGAGGCGGCGACCGGGCGACATGGTGCCGAAGGTCGTGTGCTGGGCCGTATGGGGAATGAGATTGACGGTGAAGCGGGTGTCCTCGGCGCGATCGGCGACGCTGTTGACCGTCAGCGACACACCGTCGAGCGTGACCGAGCCCTTCGCCGCGATCATCCGTCCCAAGTCGCGCGGAAGGTCGATCGTCACGCGCAGGGACCCGCCGTCTTCGAGGACGTCGGCCACGATCGCGACGGCGTCGACATGGCCGGTGACGAGATGCCCGCCGAGTTCGTCGCCCAGGCGCAACGCCCGTTCGAGGTTGAGCCGCGCCCCTTCCTGCCACAGGCCGGGCGCGGTTCGGGCGATACTCTCGCCCGAGACATCGACGGCGAACCAGTCGAGCCCCTTGTCGACCACGGTCAGGCACACACCGGAGCAGGCAATCGACGCGCCGAGATCGACCGTATTGAGGTCATAGTCGCAGCCAATCGTCAGGCGCAGGTCGCCGCGCTGCTCGGCGCAGCGGACGGTGCCGATCGAGGTGATGATCCCGGTGAACATGATTAGCGCTCGCGCTCGTAGACTTCGAGCCGGTCGATGCCAAGCGCCGCCGCGTCGCCCGTCCGCCACCGGCCATGCGCGTCGGCGATCGCGTCGAGCCCGATATAACCAAATGACGACTTGCCCTCGCCAACCAGGATCGGCGCGCGATAGACGAGGATCCGATCGACGAGGTCGGCGGTGAGGAAGGCCGTCGCGGTTGCCGACCCGCCCTCGACCAAGAGGTCGTTGACGTCATGAAGTCGGAAAACATCCTCCGGCGAACGAAGGGTTTCCCACCCCGCGACCGCTTCTCCCCGCGTCAGCAGGGCGCGCCGCGGCGACCACTCCTCGAGTCCCGGCAGCCGCACGTCGAGCCGCGGTGAATCGGCAAGATAGGTGCCGCGCCCGACGAGGATCATGTCGGCATGGGCGCGCTCGAGATGAACATGGGCGCGCGCATCCTCGCCGGTGATCCACTTCGATTCGCCCGAGGGCAACGCGATCTTGCCGTCGATCGACAGCGCCAGCTTGAGCGTGATCCGCGGGCGACCGAGGCGCATTCGGGTGAGATAGCCGGCCATCGAACGGGCGGCGTCTTGGGCCAGCACGCCGCTCGCAATCTCCACCCCGGCAGCTTGAAGCGCGGCGACCCCGCGGCCCGCCGTGCGCGGGTCGGGATCCTCGATGCCGACGACCACTCGCGCAATGCCGTGGGCGATGACCGAGGTGGCGCAGGTCGGGCCGCGCTCGCTCGGATGGGCGCACGGCTCGAGGCTGGTGTAGAGCGTCGCCCCGGCGCTTCGGGCGTTGGCGTCGGCCAGCGCGATCGCCTCGGCGTGGGGCCGGCC
>JALYIX010000131.1 GCA_030775565.1 Pseudomonadota bacterium
GGCGCCTGCCTGGCGACCGAGAAGGCGGCGTCGGGGATGGTCGTTGGGACCCACGGGTCGACCTATGGCGGCAATCCGCTGGCGATGGCGGCGGGGCAGGCGGTGCTCGACGTCGTCGCCAACGACGAATTCCTGGCGCAGGTCCGCGCGACCGGCGAGCGGCTTCGCGCCGCGCTCGAGCAGATGATCCCCAACCATGACGCGATCTTCGAAGGGGTGCGCGGGATGGGGCTGATGCTCGGCCTCAAGATGAAGACCGACAGCCGCGAATTCGTGCTCTACCTGCGCACGCGGGGTATTTTGACCGTCGCGGCGGGGGACAATGTCGTTCGCGTCCTGCCGCCGCTCAACATCGAGGAAAGCCACATCCGCGAATTCGTCGACGGGCTGTCGGCGGCGGCATCGGCCTACAAGGTCAGCGAAGCGGCGTGAGCGAAATCAGGCATTTCCTCAGCCTCTCCGACGCCGGCGGAGAGGCGATCGCGGCGATTCTGAACGACGCGCAGGATCGCAAGCAGGCGCGCAAAGGCTGGCCCAAGGGCAAGGTCGACGCCGATCGCCCGCTCGACGGCCATGTGCTGGCGATGATCTTCGAGAAGAATTCGACCCGGACCCGGGTCAGCTTCGACCTCGCCATCCGCCAGCTCGGCGGGTCGCCGGTGGTGCTCGAAAGCGCGTCGAGCCAGTTGGGGCGCGGCGAAAGCGTCGGCGACACCGCGCGCGTGCTGTCGCGCTTTGCCGACGCGATCATGATCCGCACCGACGATCATGCCAAGGCCGAGGAGCTTGCCGCGGCGGCCAGCGTGCCGGTGATCAATGGGCTCACCGACCTGTCGCATCCGTGCCAGATCCTCGCCGACATGCTCACCTTGATCGAGCGCAAGGGCAAGCTCGCGGGGAGCAAATGGGCGTGGCTGGGGGACGGCAACAATGTCTGCAACTCGCTGATCGAGGCGGCGTCCTTGATGTACTTCGACGTGACGGTGGCCTGTCCCGAGGGGTTCGAGCCCGATATCGCGATGCTCAAGGCGGCGGCGGCGCGCGGGCGGACGATCCCGATCGTGCGCGACGCAGCGGCGGCGGCGCATGGCGCGGACGTGGTGGTGACCGACACCTGGACCTCGATGGGCCAGAGCGACAGCGACCATCGCGCGACCGCGATGGCGCCGTACGCGGTCGACGAGGCGCTGATGGCGGGGGCGGGGGACCAGGCGGTGTTCATGCACTGCCTGCCCGCGCACCGCGGCGAGGAAGTCAGCGACGCCGTGCTCGACGGCCCGCAATCGGCGGCGTGGGACGAGGCCGAGAACCGGCTCCATGCGCAAAAGTCGCTGCTGCTATGGTGCCTGGGGAAGTTGTAGGTTTTTGCGAGGCCTCACAGGAAACCGGGGAGGGCTGGTGCCCTTTTGAATCCGGGGTCCATTCCCTATCTCGGCCACCATGACACTCCCGCTCAATTCCGATGTCGCGCTCGGCGTGACGATTCCCGTGCGTCATGCCCGCGGCCGCGCCGCGCGGCTCGGCGCGTCGATCGACGCGATCCTCGCCAATCACGACTATCCCCGCCCGATCGCGCAATTGCTCGCCGAGGCGCTGACCCTGACCGCGCTGCTCGGCACCCTGCTCAAGGACCGCACCGGGCAGATGACGCTCCAGGCGCAGACCGAGGGCGGGATCGTCGACCTGCTGGTGTGCGACTACCTCGGCGGCGAGCTGCGCGGCTACGTCAAGCATGATGCCGAGCGGCTCGCCGAGGCGGGCCCCAACCCGTCGCTGTTCGCGCTGTTCGGCAAGGCCTATCTCGCGATCACCTTCGACCAGCCGGCGACCGACGAGCGCTATCAGGGGATCGTCCCGCTCGAGGGCGACAGCCTGGCCGCCGCGGCGCAGGCCTATTTCACCCAGTCCGAACAGATCCCGTCGCTCGTCCGCCTCGCCGCGCGGATCGACCAGGAGGGCCACTGGCACGGCGGTGGGCTGCTGTTCCAGCATCTTCCCGAAGGCGAGGAAGGGCGCGACCGGCTGCACACGCGGCTCGACCATCCCGACTGGCCGCATGTCGCGGTGCTTGCCGGGTCGGCCAAGCCCGAGGAACTGACCGACCCGGACCTGCCGCTCGACGCGCTCATCTGGCGGCTGTTCCACGAAGAGGAGGAGGTGCGCACGCTCGAGCCGATCGCGCTGTCGCGCGGGTGCCGCTGCGACCCCGATTATGTGCGCTCGGTGATCGCCCGCTTCCCCGACGACGAACGCGAACAGATGAAGGGCGACGACGGGCTGATCCGCGTCGACTGCGCCTTTTGCGCGACGAGCTTCCCGATTCACTTCGACGAGGCGGGCGCGGCATAGGCTCGCAAGTTGCGCCATGTTATGGGTGCGCAATGAACGGGGGTCTGTGGCGAGTCGGGATTGCGTGCAGTGCCCTGGCGCTGAGCGGCGGCGCGTTCGAACCCCGCTCCCCGCGCGAAGCGAAGCCCGGGCTGTGGGACGTGAGCCTTAGCGCAACGGGCAACAACGCCCGCCGTTTCTGCCTCGCCGACCCGATGATTCTGTCGCAATGGGAGCATCGCGGCGGGGCCTGCACACGGGTCATCCTCACCGAGCATGAGACCAGCTCGACGGTCCACTACAC
>JALYIX010000132.1 GCA_030775565.1 Pseudomonadota bacterium
CGCGCGGCCAGCGGTCGACTCCCGCGCCGCGCAACCGGTCGACCGCCTGCGGGCTCAGCAGCAGATGGTCGATCCGAAACCCCAGGTCGCGGGCCCAGGCGCCCATCGTATAGTCCCAGAAGGTCCATAGCTTGGGATCATCGGGGTGCAGCGCGCGCAACGCGTCGGTCCACCCCTGGTAGAGGATCTGACGATAGGCGGCCCGCGTCTCGGGCTGGATCAGCGCATCCTTTGCCACCGCTTTCGCCGAAAAGACGTCGCGATCCTCGGGGATGACGTTCCAGTCGCCGGCCAGAATCGCGGGTTTTTCCTCGGCCAACAGTTCCGCCGAATGCGCGCGCAGCCGCTCCATCCACGCCAGCTTGTAGGCGAATTTCTCGGTCCCGATCGGGTTGCCGTTGGGCAGGTAGAGCGAAGCGACCACGATCCCGCCGACCTCGGCCTCGATGTAGCGGCTGTGGGTGTCGTCGACGTCGCCCGGAAGTCCGACATGGCGCAGGGCAGGGGAGTCGCCCTTCGCGAGGACCGCGACCCCGTTGAACCCCTTCTGGCCATGCCACACCGCGCCATAGCCCGCGCCCTCGATGTCGCCGATCGGCAGCGACTCGTCGGCGCATTTGAGTTCCTGAAGGCACACGACATCGGGCTGCTCGCGCGCGAGCCACTCCAGCAGGCGCGGCAGGCGGGCACGAATGCCATTGACGTTGTAGGTCGCGATTTTCATGCCCGCTTCCGTAGCGGGGGGATGCTAGATCGAAAAGCTCGACCCGCAGCCGCAGCCCGACGCTGCGTTGGGATTGGTCACCTTGAAGGCCGATCCGCCCATGTCCTCGACAAAATCGACCGCCGATCCGCGCACGAGGTCGAGACTGACCTCGTCGACGACCAGCTTGACCCCGTCGGTCTCGGCCTGGGTGTCACCCGCCTCGGGCTCGCCGAGCGCGAACTTGTAGCTGAATCCGGCGCACCCGCCGCCCTCGACCGCGAGACGCAACACGGCAGGCCTGGCCTGCTTGGCGGCAATCGCGGCAACGCGCTTGGCGGCGCTCGGCGTGAGCTGGATTTGGGTTTCGGTCACGAAGCGAAGATAGGGACCGGCGGGGTCCGGCGCAATGCTAGCGCTTGGGCCCGCCCATCGCGACCTGGTCGAGCGACGCGCCCGAACCGGCCTTCATCGCGAGCAGGTAATCGGTCGACTTCATGAACGGGATCGGATTGACCGGGCGACCGTCGATGCGAACTTCGTAGTGCAAATGGCTGCCGGTCGAGCGCCCGGTCGAGCCCATCCGGCCGATCTGCTGGCCGCGGACGATGTGCTGCCCGGCCGACACCAGGATCGCCGACATGTGGCCGTAGCGGGTGGCGATGCCCTTGCCATGGTCGATCTCGACGAGGTTGCCGTAACCGCCCGAATTCCAGCCGGCGCGAAGCACGGTGCCGTCGGCGGTGGCGTAGATCGGCGTCCCGATTGGGCCGGCAAGATCGATGCCGGGATGCATTGCGGCGCGCGCCTGGAACGGATCGGCGCGGACGCCAAAGCCCGACGTGAAGGAAACACTGGCCTTGATCGGCTTTTCCGACGGGACGGCGATCGCGCTGTCCTGCAGGCTGTCGAGTTTTTTCCAGCTGGTGAACAGCGCCTTGAAGGTCGGGTCCGCCCGGACGCTGCTCATCGAAATGCTTTCGAACGGACCGCCCTGGCCCGTCTGGCCGAGACGGGCGGGGGTCATGCCGAGGCGCTTCAGCTCATCGGACGTGACCTGATAGCGGACGTCGAGCGCGCGGGCGACGAGTGCTGCCTGCTGCACCTGCGCCTGCTCGACCCGGGCCAGTGCATCGGGGTTGCCGGTGACCGCGGTCAGCTTGCGGCCCGACAGCGCGGCTTCGATCAACGCCTGGCGCTGCTCGATCTGGCGCGCGCGGGCTTCGGTGGCGGCGGGAAGGGCGCTCGGCTGGGCCGCGGCGCCGTTCAGCTGGCGGGCGGCGGAGTAGCCGGAGAAGGCGATAAGGGCGACGAGGAGAGTGAGGAAAAGGAACTGGACCGGAGCGGAAACGCGCAGGCGGCGAAGCGTCGAGCCGTCGTGGACGAACACGTCCCGGTTGCGC
>JALYIX010000133.1 GCA_030775565.1 Pseudomonadota bacterium
GGTCATCCTGCTCGTCCTCGGTTTCAGGGAATCGACCAACCTGGCGGCGGCCTATGGCATCGCCGTCACGGGCACGATGTTCATTACCGCGCTCAACTTGGGCGTGCTGGCGCGCAAGGTGTGGAACTGGCCAATGCCGGTGGTGATCGTCGTGATCGGCGGGTTCATGCTGATCGACGGGGTCTATTTCGCCTCCAACCTCACGAAGTTCTTCGCCGGGGGCTGGTTCCCGCTGCTGATCGGCGCGATCGCCTTCACCTTGCTCACCACCTGGGCGCGGGGGCGCAAGCTGATGATCGAGCGGATGAACGAAGATTCGCTGCCGCTGAAGATCTTCATCAAGTCCGCCGGCTCGGCCACCCGCGTTCGCAACACCGCGGTGTTCATGACCAGCAATCGCGACGGCGTGCCGCCTGCTTTGCTCCACAATCTCAAGCACAACATGGTCCTCCACGAGCGCAACCTGCTCGTGACTGTGCGGATCGAGGATGTGCCGTTCGTTCCCGATACGAAACGGGTCACCACCGAGGACTATGGCAACGGCTTCTTCCGTGTCACCCTTCATTACGGCTTCATGGACGAGGTCGATGTTCCCCAGGCGCTGGCGCAGGCGCCTGGCTGCGGCACCTCGAACGTCATGCGCACCAGCTTCTTCCTGTCGCGCCAGACCTTGCTCACCGCCGACCGGCCGGGGATGGCGGTGTGGCGCGAGAAATTGTTCGCGTGGATGCTGCGCAACGCCGAAAGCGCGATGGAGTTCTTCAAGCTCCCCACCAACCGCGTGGTCGAACTCGGCAGCCAGGTCGAGATTTAGCAACTTCGCCCGATCCGGGGCATTGGGCGGTGATGGAACAGATCGCCACCTGGGCCGCGCCCATCGCCACGACCATCGCCGCCCTCATGACCGCGTCCAACCTCGGCAGCCGGGTCACCGGCTGGGGGTTCGTCGTGTTCACCATCGGCTCGCTTGGCTGGATCACGTTGGGGCTTGCCACGCACCAACCCAATATCGTCTGGCAGAACGTCATCCTGACCGCCCTCAACCTGTTCGGCATCTGGCGCTGGCTCGGCCGCCAGGCGAAGCTCGAGGAAGGCGGGCAGCGTGCCGCCGAGGCGAGCGAGGCGCAGCCCGGCGAAGCGCTGTTTCCGGTGTCGCTGCTCACCAAAGCGACATTAAAGAGCGCAAATGGTATGGATCTGGGCGCTGCGGTCGACGCAATGGTGAGCGCCGAGCGCGGCCAGTTGTCCTATGTCGTCATTTCGAGCGGCGGGGTCGGGGGTGTCGGCGAGACTGTCCGGCGGCTGCCCTGGCGTGAGGCCAGGGTCGACGGCGACTGCCTCACGACCGCGCTCGACGAGGCCCGCTTCGACCAGCTCGAACAGCTGGCCAAGGACGATTGGCGATGACCCAGCCGCTGATCGTCACGGCCGACTTCACGCCTGCGGAACTGGCCTTTCTCGACGGCGAGCGAAGGGCTCATTTTCCGCCTGATCGCAATATCTTGCCAGCACATCTGACCCTCTTCCACGCTCTCCCGCCGTCGGTCGAATCCGAACTCCGCCGGCGCCTCGCCGAAGCCGCCGATCGCGAACCGCCACGGGCCGTGCTCGCGGGGTTGCGCAGCCTTGGCAGCGGGGTCGCCTATGCGGTCATCTCAGACGAACTGGACGACCTTCGCGCCGATCTTGCCGGCGCCTTCAAGGGCTGCCTGACCGCGCAGGACGCCCAAGGCTGGCGCGCGCACGTCACGATCCAGAACAAGGTCTCCGCCGGCACCGCCCAGGCGCTCCTCGCCGACAAGCAGCGCGACTTCCGCCCCCGTCCGCTGGGCCTCGCCGGGCTGGCGCTGCATCGTTACCTCGGGGGACCGTGGGCGCTTGTGCAGCGCTGGCGTTTCCGCGCCTAGGTCATGTCCCCGATACCGTCGCAGCTGAGGTCGAAGGCGGCCATTCCTGCCTCGAGCACCGACGCGAGCATCGGCATGTCCATCAGCTCGGCAATCGCCCCCGAGCCTTCCTCGGTGGCCGCCTCGAGCGCCTCGTCCCAGTCGCTGGCCTCATAGGTTCCCGACCCGACCCAGCAGAACGCCAGCACTTCGGCCAACTGGTCCTCGGCAAGGTCCTCGAACGCCCCCTTGAGTTCCTCCTCGACGCTGTCGTTGACCGAATCGTCGAGCACCGACAGCGCTTCGCCGTCTTCGCCGTCGATGTTCTCCGCCGCTTCGCCCCCGTCGTAATCGGTCGGCGTCTGCGCCTCATACTCGCGGCCGCGCAGGACGATCCTGCACAGCGTCTCGAGGGGGGTCGTCGGTTCCATCGATGGTCTCCATTGTTCGGCATGCTAACGACAGGTCGCGCCGACTGTTCCGCCGCCATTTGCGCGCAGGGCGACGCGCCGTTGCCGTTTGCCTGTCGCTCAAGACGCTGTGCTACGCGTTGACCGCCAAGATGCTGCGACCTATAGGCTCGCCCGCGCCGCCTGGCCGCACGCAAGTGCCCGTCGGCAGCCCCTTGGGGCGGAGTAGCTCAGCTGGTTAGAGCAGCGGAATCATAATCCGCGTGTCGGGGGTTCAAGTCCCTCCTCCGCTACCATTGCATGATGCCATGCTTGCGCCTTGCGAGCCTCGCTTCTAAGGGCAGCGCAGACTTTTAAGCGGGGTGCGTCCGGTCATTGCCGGAGCGCCGCGTTGACCGCCCCAGGAGAATGAGACGATGGCGAGCCAAGCGCCCAACAATCTGCCCTTGCTGTATAATTCGCTCGAGCCGATCAACCATCAGCAGCATGGCGACAAGAAGCTGGTGGCGATCGAAAGCGCTCCGCATATCGCTGAGGCGCACGCCATTCCCGCCACGGTCGACGAGTTCGCCCTTCTTCAGCGCACCTACCCGATCGTCTTCTCGGTCGGCGAAAACCCGGTGCCGCTGGCGCTGATGGGGCTCAACGAAGGCGTCAATACCTTCCTCGACGACAAGGGCATGCTGACCGAGCCGGTCTACCTGCCGGCCTATCTGCGCCGCTATCCTTTCCTCCTCGCCCAACTGTCCGAGGGCAGCGACGAGCTATCGCTGTGCGTCGACCCGACATCGGGCGTCATCGCCGACGGCCCCGACGGCGAGCCGATCTTTGACGGTGACCAGCCGAGCGCACGGATCAAGGAAATCCTCGATTTCTGCGAGCAGTTCGAAGCGGCGGGGCAGCGCACCGGCGCGTTCATGGCCGAACTCGTCAAGTCCGGCCTGCTGATGGATGGCGAAGTCGCGATCCAGCCCGAAGGAAGCGAGCAGCCGTTCATCTATCGCGGTTTCCAGATGGTCGACGAAGAGAAATTGCGCGACATGCGTGGCGATGAACTGCGCAAGATGAACCAGAACGGCATGCTCCCGCTGATCTTCGCCCACCTCTTCAGCCTGGCGCAGATCCGCGACGTGTTCGGTCGTCAGGTGGCGCAAGGCAAGGGGCCGCTCCAGGCCGATCAGCCGCCTCAGGGGGCCATCCAGGGCTGAGCCGGCTGGCGTCACCAAATGTGACGGATTTAATTATGCCGGCCAAGGCTTGACCCTGCCGGAACAAGGTCCCATCTTCGACCTGCACCAAGCGTCCCTGCGGATTCCCCTTCCCCAGGCCGCGCGCGGTGCCGCACTTCGGTGCGTTCCTCCCTGAACTTCGGCCATCCCGGCATCCCCGGGGTGGCCGTTTTTTTATTCCGCCGCGACCGCCCAGTCATCCTCTGCCAGCGTCTCCCCAAGCGTCGTGGCGAGCCCGGAACCGAGCTTGGCAAGCAGCAAGCTGCAGCGGTCGAACCCGCTGCCCGCACTCATCAGGTCGCGCGCCAGATAGGCCGACCGGTCGAGTTCGACCTGGATCGCATGGATCCCGCGGGCCGGACGCCCGTGGCGCTCGACGATATGACCGCCGGCATAGGGATCGTTGCGCACCGCCGCAAAGCCCGCGGCTTCGGCAATGGCTACGGCGCGTTCGCTGAGGAAGCCGGCCGCGCTCGCCCCGTGGCGATCGCCGATCACGACGCGCGCCTGCTTGTCGCCGCGGGGCGGCATCGAATGCAGGTCGAGCAGCAGCGCCCCGCCATGCTCGGTCGCCAGGCGCTGGAGCTCGGCCGCGACCAGCGCATGATAGGGCTCGTAGATCGTGTCGCGCCGCTCGACGAACCGCGGCCGCGCCAGCGGGCGGCGCCAGAGTGGGCCATGGCGGTGCGTACGCGAGGGGATGATCCCCAATCCATGACGCGCGCGCGGCCCGACCGGAACACTTCCTTCGCCGTTCGCCGGGTCGGCCGCGATCGCCGCCGGATCGAGTTCCGCTGGCGATCGGTTGCAGTCGATCGCGCCGCGTGGGGACCGGGCGATGACCGCGCCGAATCCGGCCGCGAGCAGGCGCCACGCCAGCCGGTCGACGAGCGGGTCCTCGAGGGTCGCCAGCGCGCGCTTGCCGTGCCGCGCCTCGGCCACCAGCCATTGGGGATAGTCGCGGCCGCTGTGCGGGATCGACAGCAGGACAGGCAGCCGGTTGCGCGCGGGGATCAGCAACGGCGGGGCAAGCAGGGCGTCCACCGCATCGCTCTAGGTGCGCGTCGCGGCGCCTGCAACCGGAGTACGGCTGTGCCGGGCTGGGGCAAGCGCTTTTGCCGGATGGAAATTTTTAAATCTTGCGCGCATAGAAGGACAGATGATCAGGATCCTGCTTGCCGAGGATGACACCTCGATGCGCGAATATCTCGCCCGGGCGCTCACCCGTGTCGGCTACACCGTCACTGCGGTCGGCTGCGGCACCGAGGCGATGCCGTTGATGAAGGAAGGGGAGTTCGATCTCCTCCTGACCGACATCGTCATGCCCGAAATGGACGGCATCGAGCTTGCCCAGAAGGCCAGCGCAATCGATCCCGCGATCCGCGTCATGTTCATCACCGGCTTTGCCGCGGTCGCGCTGCAGGGCGGGCGAACCGCGCCCGAGGCGAAACTATTGTCCAAGCCGTTCCACCTCAAGGATCTGGTCGCCGAAGTCGACCGCCTGTTCCAGAGCGAAGACCAGCACGGCCGGCTTTAGCGTGGAAAGCGGGTTGCGAGCAGCCCGCTACCGCCCTAAAGGCTCGCGCAGTGGGCGTGTAGCTCAGTGGTAGAGCACTGTGTTGACATCGCAGGGGTCGCAAGTTCAATCCTTGCCACGCCCACCATTTTCTTCCGATAGGCGCCCGACCGCATCGTCAGGTCGTGCCGGGCCAGGCGCCCGCGCTCCCCAGCGGGGCGCGCGAAAATCGTTGCTAGAGCAATTCCTTGAGCGTTGCCGCATTGGCGAGCGCCGCGCGATCGGGCGACGCGCCGGCGAGGACCAGCGCGCGCCCCTGGACATAATCCTTGGTCGCGTTGACGCAGTCGAGCGCGACCACCTTGCCGCCGCGCAGATAAACCAGGCTGAAGCTGCGTGCGGCGGGATCGCCGCGCTGGACGACATCGTCGTGATTGATGCCGAGGCCGACGGTCTGCAGCCGCAGGTCATATTGGTTCGACCAGAACCACGGGATCGAATCATAGGCCGCAATTTCGCCAGCAATCGTCCGCGCGACGACCCCCGCCTGGTCATTGGCGTTCTGAACGCTCTCGACCCGCAGCCGGGCATGATCGGCAAAGCGATTGCGATGCGCCGCGCAGTCGCCGATGGCGAACAGGTCGGGCAGGTTGGTGCGGCATTGTGCGTCGACGTCGATGCCGTTCTCGCCGGCTGCCCCGGCGGCGCGCAGAACGCCGACGGCGGGGATGATGCCGATGCCGACGATCACCGCCTGACATTCGATCCGCTCGCCATCCTTGAGCAGGACCGCCGCGACCTGACCTTCGCCCTCGAGGCAGTCGACCTCCACCCCGAGCCTGAGATCGACCCCATGGGCGCGATGTTCCCCTTCGTAGAAGCGCGAGAGCGCGGTGCCGGCGACGCGTGCCAGGACGCGGTCCTGGGCCTCCAGCAGCGTGACCCGCTTGCCGAGTTTGACCAGCACCGCTGCAGCCTCGAGCCCGATGTAGCCCCCGCCGATCACCACGACATGGCCAACCGCCGGCAATTCGCCGATCAGACGGTCGACGTCGGCCCGGCTGCGCACGGCGTGGACGCCGGCGAGGTCATGGCCGGCACAACTCAGCAGGCGCGGCGCTCCGCCCGTGGCCCAGACAAGATGCGAATAGCCAAGGCTTTCGCCCTTGTCGGTCATCACCAGATGGTCGGCGGGACGGACGTCGACAACCCGTTCGCCGAGCCGCATCGCGATAGTGCGCTCCGCCCAGAAGGTCGCGGGACGGATGAGGATCCGTTCGAACGGTTTCTCCCCGGCGAGATAGTCCTTGGACAGGGGAGGGCGCTCATAAGGAAGCTCGGGTTCGTCGCCGACGATCGCAATCGTGCCGCCAAACTGGGCTTGGCGAAGCGCGATTGCGCATTGGGCGCCGGCATGTCCGCCGCCGACGATCAAGACGTCATAGTGCGGCATCTTTCCTCTCCCCGAGCCGTGCGACGAGGTCGGCGGCATAGTCGCTCAACGTGTCGTCGCGCGCGCCCATGACGACAATGCGATCGCCACTGTGCGCCGCGTCGAGCAGGGCTTGGGCGAGCAGGGGGCGCTCGGCAATATGGACTGCGCTGCCGCCCGCCTGGCGCACGGCCTCGGCCAGCCAAGCGGACCCGCGCGAGCGGTCGACGGTGCCGCCCTGATAGACTGGATCGGGGAGGAAGAGCGCGTCCTGTTCCCGAAGACCGTCGGCAAAGGTCTGCGCCAGTTCTTCGCCCATCTTGGCGAGCGGGCCGAAGCCGTGCGGCTGGAACATGATCAGCAACCGCCCGGGCTGCGCGGTCAGGGTCGCCAGCGTCGCGGCAATCTTGTCGGGATTGTGCGCGAAGTCGTCGATCACCGTTACACCCGCCGCGGTCCCGACCGTCTCGAGCCTGCGGCGCAGTCCGGCGAAGCGCTCGAGCGCGGCGACCGCCTCGGGCAGCGCCACGCCGATCGCGACGGCGGCGGCCAGCGCGGCAAGGGCGTTGGAGGCGTTATGGCGTCCGGGAACGCTCAACCTCACGCCATGCTGCTCGCCGCCATGATCGACGGTGAACGCGACGCCGTCGCTCAGCAAGGCGAGGTTGCGCCCGGTAAAGGCCGCGGCGGGACTGTCAAAACCATAGCCGAGCAGCCGGTTTGCGGGCACTTCGTCGGCAAGCATGCGCGCTTCGGGGTCGTCGAGGTTGACGACCGCCTTGCGCGCGACGCCGAGGAATCCACCGAACAAGCTGCGCAAGGCTTCCATCGAATGATGGTCGAGGCTGACGTTGGTCAGCACGGCGACCGTCGGCCGGTACAGCGCGATCGAGCCGTCGCTCTCGTCGACTTCGCCGACGAAGAGCTGCGCATCCCCGATCAGGGCGCTTGCAAAGGGCGCCTGCGGAGACATGAAATTCTTCATGACCGCGCCGTTCATCACCGTCGGCCGCCGACCCGCGCTGTGGAGGATCCAGCCGATCATCCCCGTTACGGTCGATTTGCCCGACGTCCCGCCGATCGCGACCGACTGCGCGGCGGCGTTCATCAGCTGGCACAGAAGCTGCGGACGGGTGAGGTGGGAAAGCCCGAGCTGCTCGGCGCGCACGACGTCGGGGATCGTCGCCTCGACCGCGGCAGAGGTGACCAGCGTGGCGCCATCGCTGAGCCCGGAGCCGTCTTGCGGCGACAGGCTGATCCCGAGCGACTTCAGATACTCAAACTTGGGGGCCAGCCGACCGGCGTCGAGCGCGCGATCCGATCCGGAGACTTGCGCACCGCTCGCGCGGACGATCGCCGCGAGCGGCAGCATGCCGCTGCCGCCGATGCCGCAGAAATGATATTTGTCGATCATCGCCGCTGCCCTATTGCCGCAGCGGGCAATTGCAAAGGGTGAGGTTGTGCGCATCGCGATCGTCGCGCCGAGTTGCAGGTTGAGTGAGGAGGCGGCGCGGCAGGTCGAGCGGCTTGCCGCGGCGCGCGCCGACTCCGAGCTTGTCGTTCACCCGCAATGCTTCGCCAGCGCTGGCCATTTCGCGGGCGAGGACGCCGTGCGACTGGGCGCCCTGCGCGAGGTCATGGCCGACCCGTCGATCGACGCCGTGTGGTTCGCGCGCGGGGGCTATGGATCGAACCGCATCGCCGAGGCAGCGTTGGCCGATTTGCCCGACGCGGCGCGCTCGAAAACCTACCTCGGCTACAGCGACGCAGGGTTCCTGCTCGCCGGCTTGCACAAGGCGGATTGCGAAGTTGCCCATGGCCCGATGGTCCAAGACGTCCTGCGCACGGGCGGGGAGGTGGCCGTCAACCGGGCGCTCGACTGGCTGGCGCGGCGCGACCCGGCTTCGCTCGAACCCGGTCTCGACGGGCCGGCCATGGCCTTCAACCTGACCGTCCTGTCCAACCTGCTCGGCACCTCGCTCGAGCCCGACTTCACCGGGGCCGAACTGCTCATCGAAGACGTCGCCGAGCATCTCTACCGGATCGACCGGACGATGTTCCACGTCACGGGCTCCCATGCGGTGCGGAACGTTCGCCGGATCCGCCTCGGCTGCGTCAGCGATGTGCCCGTGAACGATCCGATATGGAGCGGCGATGCCACGGCGATCGTCGCCGACTGGTGCGCCCGCGCCGGAATCGCCTTCGCCGGGCGGGCCGACATTGGCCATGATGTCCATAATCGGGTCGTTCCCTTTCCCATTTTGGCAAGTTAGGCGCTCTCTCGCGTCCGCCTCTTGCAAGGGGGGGCGGATTGCGCTCTACCTCTGCGCCGAACAACAGGAGGGCCAAATGGCAAAAGCAACGACGACCGGTACACCGCGCAAGGCTGGGGGCGGGCTCGCTCGTCCGGTCACCCCGTCGCCTGAACTCGCGGCGGTGGTCGGCGCGGCGCCGCTTCCGCGCAGCGAAGTGGTGTCGAAGGTATGGGACCACATCCGCAAGAATAATCTGCAGAACCCCGCCAACAAGCGCGAAATTCTGGCCGACGACAAGCTGAAGAAAGTGTTCGGCAAGGACAGCTGCACGATGTTCGAAATGAACAAGCATCTTTCGGCCCACCTCAAGTAGGCGTCATCCCGCACGGGAAAAAGAAGGGCTCGCGGGTGACCGCGGGCCCTTTTTCATTGCGATCGAGCTACCCCCGAATCGAGTTCAGTCGCGCCGGACCGAAGGCAGCCGCTCCGCGATCGGGGGATAGCCGATCCCCTCGGGGAGGGTCAGCCACTTCTCTCCCTCCCGCTCGACCAGATGCGGCACCACGGTCGTCGGCGGATGGGCAGCGATATCGTCGATCACGGCCGCGAAGCTGTCATGCAGCGCCAATCTCTTCAAATTGGCCCGGGTTGGAAACATCAGCGAGGGTGGGCCGATCCGGTCGCGCTCGATCGCATCGCCGGCGCTGAGCCACTCGGCGGTGCGATTTTCGGCCTCGCCGACGTTGGGCTGCCACGCGCCCGGCGGCGCCGCGGCGACGAAGAACCAGGTATCGAAGCGGCGATGAATATTTTCGGGTGGAAGCCAGCGCGTGAGCGGCGTCAACGCTGAAGGGTCGAACCGCAGGTGGTGGGCCGCGAGTAGCTGTTCGAGCGACGTGCCCGCGAGCAGCTCCGCCTGCAGCTCCAGCGCCATCGTCGGCGAGGGCAGGGGGTCGAGCCCGACCGGCACGGCCGTCTCTTCCAGCGTCTCCCGCACTGCCGCCACGATCGCGGCGCCGAGCGGAGAGCCGAGCCGCTCGCCGAGGGCAACGTCCTCGGGATCGACTCGCCCGCCTGGAAACACCATCATCCCGGCCGCAAAAGCCATCGTCGAGGCGCGCTCGACCATCAGCACTTCGGGCGCTGCGCCGGATCGATCGCGAACCAGCACCAGCGTCGCGGCGGGAATGGGCGAAGCTTGCCTCACGTCGTCCGCCTAGAGCAAGGAAGCGCAACAAAAAAGGCCGGCGCCGCGAACGGCACCGGCCTCTTGACCTTCTTCCCGCCGCGGGGGCGGAAAGGCGGATTACATGGCGTTGACGGCCTTGTTGGCGGTCGCTTCCGAAACATTGCCGGCGGCGACGTTGTCGGCGAGCTTGTCGCCATTGTCCTTGAGCGCGTCGGCCTGGTTCTTGAGCGAATCCGAAGCCGCATCGTTCGACGTGTTCGACGCTGCCGCATCGAGGTTGTCGGCAATGTTGCCAACGTTCGCTTCGACGTTGTCGGCAGCGACTTCATTCGCATTCTTTTGGCAGGCGGCCATCGAGAGGGCAGCGCCGCCGAGCAGCACGAGCGTGAGTTTCTTCATTGGAATCATTTCCCCTTGTTCGGCCAATATGGCCCGGATTCGGGCATAGGCCCAGGTCAGGTGCAACGGCGATGCCGCCGAAGCAACACAATAGCGCCCAACGCCGCCCGCTCGCTTCCGGTTCCATCCCGCGAAGCCCGCGCGTACCTGCGCGCAATCGGCGGCTTCAGCTTGCAGCCCCAAGCCCCAGGCCCTATCTAAGCCATGCCGGGCAACCGGCTATGTCGGTAGATTGTTAGGTGGAATAGGCATTTCGGACCCGGGGGGCAGTACCCCGGCGCCTCCACCACCAGCGGCGGTTCGCAAGCGATTGCGCCGTTGCTGATGGGGGCGAAATAGGATCGACGAGTGCAATAAAGTCCTGATTGCCGACCGGCCTGAATGCGCCGTAAAACCGTTCATAACCACAAGTGCTAACGACAACGAAGCACTCGCGATTGCTGCGTAACTGAGGGCCTAACGGTCTGAAGTTACAAGGACGAAAGCGCGGTCGGACCCCACCGGGCAACAGAAGGGGATTCCAGCGGCTTCCGGGGGAGCCGGGCAACAGAATCCCCCGGACTTATCGTAGCCTCGCCGCCACTGCGGCGACCATCGTTCCCTCGCGCATGAAGCGGATGGCCGACCGCGTCGGTTCGATCGAAGCGGGCAAGACCACCGACCTGCTGCTGATCGATGGCGATGTCGAGGCCGACCTCGGCAAGCTGCGCCGGGTCGACAAGATCGTGCTCGACGGGACGCTGATGGACGCAGATGCGCTCCGCAAGGCAGCCGGGTTCAGCGAACGTCCGGGCTCGGCGCTAGCGCCAGATGTGAACCCGCTGCTCGGGGGCGAGGTAGAGCTTGTCACCGGGCTTGACCCCGAACGCGGCATACCATTCGTCCATGTTGCGAACGACGCCGTTCACCCGATAGGCCGCCGGCGAGTGCGGATCGGCGAGCAGCTGTGCCCTGAGCGCGCCTTCGCGCGCCTTGGTCTGCCATGAGTAGCCATAGGCGATGAAGAAGCGCTGGTCGCCGGTCAGCCCGTCGATCGCCGCCGGCTCGCCATGCTGCGCGATGTAGCGGCGGTAGGCGGCGTAGGCGACTTCCAGCCCGCCAAGGTCGCCGATATTCTCGCCCAGCGTCAGCTCGCCCTTGATGTGCACGCCGGGAACGGGCTCATAGCCGTCATATTGCCTGACCAGTTCGGCGGTACGGGTGGTGAAGGCCTTGGCCGCCGCCGGGGTCCACCAGTCGCGCAATCGTCCCGCGGCGTCATATTGCCGCCCCTGATCGTCGAAGCCGTGGCCGATCTCGTGGCCGATCGTCGCGCCGATACTGCCATAGTTGGAGGCCGGGTCGGCGTTGGGATCGAAATAGGGAGGCTGGAGGATCGCCGCCGGGAAGGTGATCTGGTTCATCGACGGGTCGTAATAGGCGTTGTTGGTCTGCGGGGTCATGTACCACAGCCCGCGATCGACCGGCTTGGGCAGCCGCAAAAGTTCAAGCGCATGCTCGAACTTCTCGGACGCGATGACATTGCCGAACAGGTCGTCGCGGCGGACCGGCAGCGACGAATAGTCGATATATTTCTTTGGGTGGCCGATGCGCGGGTCGAAGCTTGCGAGCTTGGCGAGCGCTTCGCTCTTGGTGTTTGCGTCCATCCACGCATTGCGCCCGATGAGATCGCCGAGCGCGGCGCGGATGTTGGTGATGAGCTCGCCCATCTGGATGTCGCTTGCCGCCGGATAATGGCGCTGGACATAGATTTGCCCGACGCCTTCGCCGAGCGATTCATTGACGAGATCGACCCCGCGCTTCCACCGATCGCGCTGCGTCGGCACGTCGCGCAAGGTTTTCGAGTAGAAGCCGAAACGGGCGTCGTCGAACGCCTTCGACAAATAAGCCGCGTGGCCGTCGATGAAGTGGAATGCCGTCCACTCCTTCCACGTCGACAGCGGAACCGAGGCGAACAGCCGGCCCTCCGCAGCGACCGCGGTGTTGGTGCCGACGATCACCTTGCGCTGGCCGGCATAGCCCGACTTGGCGAGGAGCGTTGGCCACTGGAATTGCGGCGCCAGTGCCATCAGCTGCGCGCGCGTCATCGGCTTGTAGTTCGCTTGCACGTCGCGCTCGCGCTCGGGTGTCCACTGGACCTTGGCGATCGCGGTCTCGAGCGCAATGATGCGGTCAGCCTTCGCCCCGGGATCGGGGATGCCGGCGAGCTCCTGGAGCTTTGCAACATAGGCACGATAGGCGGCGCGATAAGCGTCGTACTTGGCCCCGTTGAGCAGATAATAGTCGCGATTGGGCATCCCCAGCCCGCCCTGTCCGGCGCTGACCGCGTAATGGCCTGGATCCTTAGGGTCGGGCCCGATGCCCAGACCGATCGGCGCCGGATAGCCGACCTCGCCAAACAGCGACACGAGGTCGCGGCGCGTGCGGACTGCGTTGATCCGCGCGAGATAGGGCTTGAGCGGCGCGGCGCCGCGGGCCTCGATCGTCGCGGTGTCCATCCAGCTGCCGAAATAGTCGCCGACCTGCTGGCCGATTTTGCCCGACGACGCAGGGTGCGCGGCGACGTCCTCGACGATCGCGCGGACGTCCCTGTCGGTCTGGTCGTTGAGGACCGAATCGATCCCCACGAAGGTCCGATCGGGGGCGATCTCGGTGCGCGCATACCAAGCGCCGTTGACGAACCCGAAGAAGTCGTCGCCTGGCTTGACCGCGCGGTTCATCGCCGCGGGATCATAACCCCAGTTGCCATAGACGGGCTTGACCTGTGCGAGCAGCGGCGCGCTCACCGCCATGGTGGCAGCGGCGGTGAGCAGGAAGGTTCGGATACGCATGGGGTGACCCTTGATTGTGTGGAGCGCGATCTAGCCGAGAGTGCGCCGACGTGGTGGTGCGATCGACCAACGGGCTGGAGCAGTAGGCGAATGACCGCCGATCAAGCGGCGGGCAGGAACAGGGTGACCAGCAGGCCGCCCAGATCCTCGCTCTCGTCGAGGGTCACCCTGCCGCCGTAGATCTGGGCGACGTCGCGGACGATCGCCAGGCCGAGGCCG
This sequence comes from Pseudomonadota bacterium, assembly GCA_030775565.1. Lineage (GTDB taxonomy): Bacteria > Pseudomonadota > Alphaproteobacteria > Sphingomonadales > Sphingomonadaceae > Sphingomicrobium. Next base: position 13,367 of record JALYIX010000133.1, read on the forward strand.
GTCCCCGGCTTGTCGGTATCGAGCCGCGCACCACGCGTGAACAGCGTGCCCCGTTCGTCCTCGGGGATTCCCTTGCCGTCATCCTCGATGAGGATTGCGACATGACCGGCAGCCGGTGCCTCGACCGTCACGAAGACCCGTCCGCCGCCGTATTTCGCGGCATTTTCGACCAGGTTGCCCAACATCTCGTCGAGATCCTGCCGTTCGACGCGGACCGCTGTCATGCGGTCTCCGGCAATATCGACGGTGACCTCGGTATAAAGCCGGCTGACGGCGCGCTCGACCGCCTCGACGCTGTCCCACACCCTAGCCCGCGCCTGTGCCGAGGCCCGTCGGCCGATCGCTCGGGCCCGCGCCAGATGATGATCGACCTGCCGCCGCATGACGCCAGACTCGCGAATCACCGTCTCGGCAAGGTCGGGAGCGTGAGCCGTCGCGGCGTTGGTCACCACGGTCAGCGGAGTCTTGAGGGCATGGGCGAGGTTGCCGGCGTGACGCCGCGCCTCTTCGGCCTGCTCCTCGCCATGCGCCAGCAACAGGTTGAGCTCATGGACCAGGGGGTGGATCTCGGTCGGATAATCCTCGCCGATGCGGTCCTGCCCGCCACCGCGGACCCGCGCCAGTTCGCGGCGCACCCGGCGCAAGGGCGACAGGCCATAAAAGGCCTGCAGCGCGGCGAGTACGACGAGGCCGGCGCCAAGCGCCAGGAAGCTCTTCAGCAAGGTCGCCCGGAGGGCGCGGATTTGATCGTTGATCGCATCGCGCGACTGCGCCACCTGAAACCGCCAGCGAACTTTGGATGCGGGCAGCACGACATCGCGCTCGGCAATTCGCAGCGGTTCGTCGGCGAACTCCTTGCTGTCATATTGGTGGAGCTTGATGTCATAATGCGCGCCGACCCGCAGCCGCCGGTCCCACAGCGAGCGCGACGGAAAGACATCCGCGCCGGCCCCGCTCACCTGGAAGTAGAGGCCCGAATAGGGTTCGAGGAAGCGCTGGTCGGCGGGTGGCCGGTTGAAGCGCACTTCGCCATCTGGGCCGATTTCCGAGGCCGCGATCATGGCGTTGAGGACATAGGTCAGCTGCGCGTCGAAATTGTCGGTCACCGAACGCGTCAGGACGCGGTCGAGGGCATAGCCGCCAATAAGCAGCAGGACGCCGATCCACACCGCCGCGACACCGATCATCCTGCGGGTCAGCGATCCTGCGCCGCGCAGCGATTTCCCCCCAGTCGCCGCCGGCATTTCGGCGGCTTGTCGGGTCAAGCGGGCACGTCCTCTAGACTATAGCCGAGCCCGCGGATGGTGGTGATGACGTCGGCCCCCAGTTTCTTGCGAATGCGAGTCACGAACACCTCGATGGTATTGGAATCGCGATCGAAATCCTGATCGTAGATATGCTCGATGAGCTCGGTTCGACTGACCACCTTGCCCTTGTGGTGCATCAGGTAGGAGAGCAATTTATACTCTTGCGCGGTGAGCTTGACCGGCTCGCCGGCCCTAGTCACCTTGCCCGAACGGGTGTCGAGACGAATGTCGCCCGACAGCAGTTCGGAGGAGGCGTTGCCCGAGGCGCGGCGGATGAGCGCGCGCAGGCGAGCGATCAGCTCCTCGGTCTGGAACGGCTTGGCGAGATAGTCGTCGGCGCCCGCATCGAGCCCGGCGACCTTGTCCGACCAGCTGTCGCGCGCGGTAAGGACGAGCACCGGCATGCGCTTGCCTTCCTTGCGCCAGCGGTCGAGCACAGTCAGTCCGTCGACTTCTGGCAGGCCGAGATCGAGGACGACGGCATCGTAATTCTCGGTCGAGCCAAGATAATGGCCGTCTTCGCCGTCGGTGGCGAGATCGATCGCATAGCCCGCGCCCTCGAGCGTTGAGCGCAGCTGGCGCCCCAGATTGGGTTCATCCTCGACGATCAGCACGCGCATTCGGTCATCCCCATATTCCTGAAGTCATTCAACACGCGCAAAGCTGAACGGTTGCTTGGGCGCAACGAAATTGGGGTCGGGAAGGGGGAAGGTCAATGGCCTCGCGGTCACCGCTCAGATGGCGGTGACCCGACCGATGATAGCGAAGGCGAGGGTTGATTGGGGGACGAACCGCCGACTTTGCCGGACGAACGGGTCAGTTTCCCGCCTGCCCAATCACTCGGCCCGTGGCAGCATCGACATCGACCCAGATCACGCGCCCTTCGCGAACGAACTTCAGGCGATAAGTGCCGCCGCGAAATTCAGGTCCGAGATAATCGGCGCCGCCCATCATCGGCATCACCTGGCGCTCGATGCGCGGCAGCGGCATGGCGCGGCCATCCTGGATGGCCCGGAAAGCCCGGTCCTGGTCGTGCGGCCGTTCGGCGCTCGCGGGGGCAGCAATCATCGCGCCGCCAAGGGCAGCGGCAAGGAGGGTGGGGAACAGGCGCATGGCGATACTCATTTCGCCGATCGGTTTAGGGGCAAAGCATTGAATGCCTTATGAATGGCGCATTCAGCAAGCGACCAATTTCTATGATGTGGCCCCCGCGACACGGCCGGAGCGCCCTCGGCCGGATCAGTGCCATTGCCGCGACCCGGCGTCGACCCTAAGTGCCCGCCATGCCGCCACCCATTCTCTCGTTCGAAGATCTCGGCCTCGTCCAGGGCGAAGGCTGGCTCTTCCGCGGGCTCGACATCCATGTCGGGCCGCGCGACCGGCTGGCGCTGATCGGGCGCAATGGGGCGGGGAAGACGACCTTGCTCAAGTGCCTCGCCGGGACGGTTGATACCGACGAAGGCAAACGTTCGATCGTGCCGGGTGCGCGGGTCGTCCTGCTCGAACAGGATCCCCAGGTCACAGCCTTTGCGACGCTCGGCGAGTGGGTATTGGCGGGTGACGATGCCCCCGCGCCGCATGCCGCGGCGGCCATTGCCGACCAGATCGGCATCGACCTCGAGCGCCCGACCGCAACGGCCAGCGGCGGTGAGCGCCGCCGCGCGGCGATCGTGCGTGCGCTGGCGCAGGAGCCCGACGTGCTGCTGCTCGACGAGCCGACCAACCACCTCGATCTCGCCGCGATCGACTGGCTCGAGCAGTGGCTGGGGCGGTTCAAGGGCGCGTTTATCGTCATCAGCCACGATCGGACCTTCCTCACTCGGCTGACCAAGAGCTGCCTGTGGCTCGACCGCAGCACCATCCGCCGCGCCGAGATCGGCTTTGGCGGGTTCGATGCATGGACCGAGGCGGTCTATGCCGAGGAGGAGCGCGCGGCCGACAAGCTCGATGCGAAGCTCAAGATCGAGCTTCATTGGCTCGAACGGGGCGTGACCGGGCGGCGGCGGCGCAACCAAGGGCGGCTCGCCAAGCTTAACGACATGCGCGCGGCGCGCGCGGCAATGCTCGGCGCGCCGGGTACGGCGGCGCTCGCGCTCGGCCGCGACGATGTGAAGACCAAGACGGTGATCGATGCCGAACATGTCACCAAGGTGTTTGGCGAGCGGACGATCATCAAGGACTTTTCGCTGCGCGTTCAGCGCGGGGATCGGATCGGACTGGTCGGGTCCAACGGCGCGGGCAAGACCACCCTGCTCCGCTTGCTGACGGGCGAGCTTGCGCCCGACAGCGGCTCGGTCAAGCTTGCCAAGACGTTGTCGGGCATCGTCATCGACCAGCAGCGCAAGCTGATGGAGCCGCAGCGCAAGGTTCGCGAGGTCCTCGCCGAAGGGGGCGACTGGATCGAGGTGCGTGGGGTCAAGAAGCACATCAAGGGCTATCTCAAGGAATTCCTGTTCGCGCCCGAGTTGAGCGAGGCGCCGGTCGGGTCGCTGTCGGGCGGCGAGCGTTCGCGCCTGCTCCTGGCGCGGGAATTCGCGCGGGAATCCAACCTGCTGGTGCTCGACGAGCCGACCAACGACCTTGATCTTGAAACGCTTGACCTGCTGCAGGAGGTCATCGCCGACTACGACGGTACCGTCCTGATCGTCAGCCACGACCGCGATTTCCTTGACCGCACGGTCACGGTGACGCTCGGGCTCGACGGATCGGGCAAGGTCGACGTGGTCGCGGGCGGCTATGCCGACTGGCAGGCGCAGCGCAAGGTCGATGCGGCGCAGAAAGCGGCGCGCGTGGGCAAGGCCCCCCTCTCGC
>JALYIX010000134.1 GCA_030775565.1 Pseudomonadota bacterium
GAATTGCAGGCCGCGGTTGGTGTATTTCTTGGCGATCGAGATGACGAGGCGGAGGTTGGCCTCGACCATTTCCTTCTTCGTGATGCGCGCCTCGCGCTCGCCCTTCTGGACCTGGTTGACGATCCGCCGGAACTCGGGGAGCGACATACCGGTCTGCTGGGCGATCTCGGCGATCTCGCCGCGGATACGCTCGACGCTGTCCTCCTCGGCGGCGGCGAAGGCAGCGAACTTTTTGTCGATCTTCGACGCGCGTTCGAGCCAGCTGTCGTCGAGCTCGGCGCCCATGTAGCTGTCGAGGAAGGCCTTGCGTGGGACCTTGTGGCGCTCGGCGAGGCGCAGCATCTGGCCACCGAGCGTCGTCAGCCGGCGGTTGTAGCTGTAGAGCTGGTCGACGAGATATTCGATCTTGGCGGCGTGGAACTGGACGCTTTCGACCTCGGCGGTCAGCTCTTCCGACAGCTTGGCATATTTCTTCTCCTCGGCCGCGGGGTAGCCGACGCCCGAACCAAGCGCTTCCAGTCGCGCCTGCTGGAGCTTCGAGAATTTCTTGAACAGCGCGGTGATCGAGGCGAACCGCTCGAGCGCGATCGGCTTGAGCTGCTCCTCCATTTGCGCGAGGCTGAGGGTGTTGTCCTCGTCCTCGTCGTCGGCCGCCGCGGCCGGGGTCCGGCGATCGACCATATCCTCTTCGTCGGGATCGGCGTCGGCCGGCGTGCTTTCGGGCTCGGCCTCTTCCTTGAAAGTCGGGCCGGCGGCCTTGGCGCTGATCTCGTCGCCGTCATCCTCTTCGGCTTCGTTGACCTGTTCCGGGGTCGGGCCCTTCGACAGCATCGCTTCGAGATCGAGGATCTCGCGCAGCTGCATCGTGCCTTCGTTGAGGTTGTTCGACCATTCGATGATGGCGTTGAAGGTGATCGGGCTTTCGCACAGCCCCCAGATCATCGTGTCGCGACCGGCCTCGATGCGCTTGGCGATGGCGATCTCGCCCTCTCGCGACAGCAGCTCGACCGCGCCCATCTCGCGCAGGTACATCCGCACCGGGTCATCGGTGCGATCGACGGTTTCCTTCTTGACCGCGACCGGCTTGGGGCCGCTGTCGTCGAGCGGGTCGACCTCGTCCTCTTGCGGAGTGGGCTCGTCTTCTTCCTCGTCGCCGGCGTCTTCGTGCGCCTCGACGATGTTGATGCCCATTTCGCTGAGCGCCGAGGTGATGTCCTCGATCTGGTCCGAATCCATCTGGCCCGAGGGCAGCGCCTCGTTCAATTCGTCGTAGGTGATGACCCCGCGCTTCTTGGCGCGGGCGATCAACTTCTTGATCGATGCGTCGTTGAGGTCGATGAGCGGGGCGTCGCCGCCGTCCTGCTCGAGTTCTGCGCTGTCGTTTTTCGCCATATTGTCGTGCCGCTTACTCATTGCCGGCCAGCAGCGCCAGCCGTTCCTTGATCCCGTCGCGAAGCTCGTGGAGCCGCTGCTGCTCCGCGAACGCTTCATCGTCGCCGGCAGCCAGCGCCAGCGTCGCCTCGGCGAGCGCCGCCTCGACCTCGGCCGAAGCGGTCAGCGCGTCGATCGCCGCGGCCAGATCGCGCCCGGCTTGCGCCGGGTCGGTTTCGGGCCGGATGAAGGAAAAGCCGATGCCGCCGCGCCGCCGTGACGCGCCACCTGTGGATAATATGGGGCTGAGTCCCTCGCGATCAAGCGGCGCGCCCGACATGGCGGCATCGACCAAGCGATCGCGCTGGGCGGCGGCGGCGCGGTCGGCGATGGGGAGGTGGGCGAGCGCCTCGAGTTGCGCGGTGAGGGCGTCGGGGAAGAGGGCGAAGCCGGTGAGCAGCGCGCTGGCCATGGTGCGGTCGATCCCGCCAGTTCCGATGGCGCGGATCTCGGGGCCGGTCGGGCCTTCGGGGGGGATGAAGCGGCGGGTCTTGGGATCATATTTGCCGCGCTTTTCGAACGGGCGCTGCGGACCGCCAATCGAGGACCGCTGCGGACGGACCAGCGCGTCGAACCGCTCGAGCCACTCGTCGCGATAGAGGCGGGCAAGGCTCTGGTCGCCGATCGCCTTGGCATGGTCGATCAGCCGCTGCTTGAGCCCGGCGCGCGCTTCGGGAGTGGTCAGCGGCGCGGCATCGCGTTCATGCGCCCACAGCCGTTCGACCAGCGGCACCGGCTCGGCCAGCACCGCGTCGAGCGCCGCCTTGCCGCCCGAGCGGAGAAGGTCGTCGGGGTCCTGGCCCTGGGGCAAAGCGACGAACCGCAGCGTGCGCTCGGGCGCAAGATGGGGCAGGGCGCGCAGGGCGGCGCGGATCGCGGCTTTCTGCCCGGCGCTGTCGCCATCGAAACACAGGATCGGGGCAGGATCGAGCCGCCACATCCGTTCGAGCTGCGCCTCGGTCACCGCCGTGCCGTTGGGCGCCACCGCCTCGCCGATCCCGGCGCGGTCCAATGCGATCACGTCCATATAGCCCTCGACCACGATCAGCCGGTTGGCCTTGCGGCTGGCGGGGGATGCGCGGTCGATGTTGTAGAGCGTGCGGCCCTTGTCGAAGAGGGGGGTTTCCGGGGAATTGAGATATTTCGGCTCGCCCTCGCCCAGGATCCGTCCACCAAATGCGATCACGCGGCCGCGGGGGTCGCGGATGGGGATCATCAGGCGTCCGCGGAAGCGGTCGTAACTGTCGCCCTCATCGGGCTTGATGAGCATGCCGGTCTCGACGAGCTTGTCCTCGCCGAAGCTGGCAAGCGCGGCCTTGAGGCGACCACGCGCATTGGGCGCGACCCCGATCCCAAACCGCGCGGTGACCGCCGGGTCGATCCCGCGCTTTTTGAGATAGTCGCGCGCCTGCTCCCCCTCGGATGAGCCGAGCGTATCTGCGAACCAGCGCTGCGCCGCCGTCATGACGTCACCCAGCCCGGTCGCCCGCTCGGCCTTCTCCTGCGCGCGGGGGTCGGCGGCGGGGACCTCCATCCCGGCCTTCTGCGCCAGCTCCTTGACCGCCTCGATGAACGGCAACCCGCGCTGGTCGGTCAGGAAGCGGATCGCATCGCCATGCGCGCCGCAGCCGAAGCAGTGATAAAAACCCTTGTCGTCGTTGATCGTGAACGACGGGGTCTTTTCCTGGTGGAACGGACAACACGCCTTCCACTCGCGCCCGGCCTTCTGCAGCTTGACTGATGGCGCGATGACGCCGGACAGCAGGGTTCGCGCGCGCAGCTCGTCGAGAAAGGCCGGGGAGAGGGACACCTTTAGGCGAGCAGCCCCCGCACCAGCGCGCTGGCCCGCGCGGGCTCGATGCTGGTCGCGTGACGCTCTTTCACCAGCGCCATGACGCGGCCCATGTCCTTCATGCTCGCCGCGCCGGTCTCGGCGATGATCGCGCCGATTGCGGCCTTGGCCTCGGCATCGTCGAGCTGGCTCGGCAGGAAGCGCTCGATGACCGCAATCTCGGCTTCCTCGGCCGACGCCATTTCCTCGCGGCCGCCCTTGCGGTACATCTCGACCGATTCGCGGCGCTGCTTAATCATCTTCTGGAGGACTTCGGTGACCAGCTGGTCGTCGTCGTCGGGCGCCTTTCCCATCCTGGCCTCGATATCGCGGTTCTTGACCTGCGACAGGATCATGCGGATCGTCTGCGTCCCCGCCTTGTCGCCGCCCTTCATCGCGCTCACCTGCGCGGCCTTGATGTCGTCGCGAATCATGGTTGTGCTTCCCGTAAAGGCCGACTGGTAGCGCCGGGGCGGGGGCTTTTACAGCGTTGACCTCGGCGCCATCCGGCCCTAGCGGCTGTGGCTTAGCGACATTGCTGGAACCCCGTACCCGAAAGGCCCATCCGCCGATGGCCGACGCACGACCCACGTCCATGGAGCAACCGAAAGGCGCGACCGGCGCCTTTGTCTTCGCCGATGGGCGCGTGGCGTGGGGGCAGGGGTTCGGGGCAGAAGGCGCTGCCGTCGGCGAGCTGTGCTTCCACACCGCGATGACCGGCTATCAGGAAGTGATGACCGACCCGAGCTTCGCCAAGCAGGTCGTGGCCTTCACCTTCCCGCACATCGGCAATGTCGGGGCGAACGACGACGACAAGGAGGCGAGTGACCCGCACGCCCTGGGGTGCATCGTGCGCGAGGGGGTCACCGGGGCGAGCAACTATCGCTCGACGAGCGATTTTTCGGACTGGATGGCGGCAGGCGGGCGGATCGGGCTGTCGGGCCTCGACACCCGCGCGCTGACCCAGCTGGTGCGGCGCGAGGGGCCGCCGACGGTGGTCATCGCGCATTCGGCGAGTGGCGAGTTCGATCTCGACGCGCTGCGGGCGCAGGCGAAGGGGTGGCCCGGGCTCGAGGGAATGGACCTCGCCAAGGACGTCAGCCGCGAACAGGTCGAGAATTGGTCGGGCGGCAATTTCAAGCTCGACCTCAGCGCGCCGGGCGAGAGGCCAGGCGGGCCCCACGTCGTCGCGATCGACTATGGCGCCAAGCGCAACATTTTTCGTAATCTCGTCGAGGCGGGCGCGCGCGTGACGATCCTTCCCGCGACCGCGACTCATGACGAAATCATGTCGCACCAGCCCGACGGTATCTTCCTCTCCAACGGCCCCGGCGACCCCGCCGCGACGGGGGAGTATGCCGTCCCTGTCATCCAGCAATTGCTCGAAACCAGGATCCCGCTGTTCGGCATCTGCCTCGGCCACCAACTGCTCGCGCTCGCCGTCGGCGGGCGGACGGCGAAGATGTTCCAGGGGCATCGCGGCGCCAATCACCCGGTCAAGCGGATCGCCGATGGCGCGGTGGAAATCACCAGCATGAACCACGGCTTCGCGGTGACACGCGAGGGGATGCCGGCGCATGTCCGCGAAACGCATGTCAGCCTGTTCGACGGCAGCAATTGCGGGCTCGAACTCACCGACCGCCCCGCCTTCTCGGTCCAGTACCACCCCGAAGCGAGCCCCGGCCCGATGGACAGTTTCTATCTGTTCGAGAAGTTCGTGGGGATGATGCGAGGCGCAGATGTTTGAGAAGGTGAGGATCGGCGGCGCGATCAATTATCTGCTCCGGCTGCGGAAACAGACGGTAGGAAACAAGCCAACCTTAGCAGAATTGGCGCTCCGGCCGAGATATCCAAAATACGCGATCATTATGAGGAAAAATAAGCTGTCATCCGATCAAGCGGCAATTTTGCTCATCTCAGAAACTCTCGCGGAAATGACTCACGGGGACGTCCAACACATTTCCATCGTAAATCAGCCTCTGTTTCGGCAGCTCTCCAATCTCTTCGTTGCGTGCGAGCATTTGGCCCAAGTGAACCCGGAGAAATTTGGAGCGGTTTACTTCGCCCCAGACTCTCTTGTCGCTGACACGTTACGATCGATGGCCTTTTGATGCCCCGCCGCACCGACATCTCGTCCATCCTCATCATCGGCGCTGGCCCGATCGTCATCGGCCAGGCGGCGGAGTTTGATTACTCCGGGAGCCAGGCGGTCAAGGCGCTCAAGGCCGAGGGCTATCGCGTCGTCGTCGTCAATTCGAACCCGGCGACGATCATGACCGATCCCGAGCTTGCCGACGCGACCTATATCGAGCCGATCACCCCCGAGGTCGTGGCCAAGATCATCGAGCTCGAGAAACCCGACGCGCTGTTGCCGACGATGGGCGGGCAGACCGCGCTCAATACCGCGCTCGCGTTGTTCAAGAGCGGGACGCTCGACCGGTTGGGGGTGCAGCTCATTGGCGCCAATGCCGAGGCGATCGAGAAGGCCGAGGACCGGCAGAAATTCCGCGATGCGATGGACCGCATCGGGCTCGAAAGCCCGCGGTCGGCGATCGTCCACAGCTGGGACGAGGCCGCCGCCGCGCTTGCCGAGGTCGGGCTGCCCGCGGTCATCCGCCCGAGCTTCACGCTGGGCGGGACCGGCGGCGGAATCGCCTACAACCGCGAGGAATATGAGCATTTCGTCCGCTCGGGGCTCGAGGCCAGCCCAACCACCGAAGTGCTGATCGACGAGAGTGTCGTCGGGTGGAAGGAGTATGAGATGGAAGTCGTGCGCGACCGCGCCGACAATTGCATCATCATCTGCTCGATCGAGAATATCGACCCGATGGGGGTCCACACCGGCGATTCGATCACCGTCGCCCCGGCGCTGACGCTGACCGACAAGGAATATCAGCGGATGCGCTCGGCATCGATCGCGGTGCTTCGCGAAATCGGGGTCGAAACAGGCGGTTCCAACGTTCAATTCGCAGTCGATCCGAAGACCGGGCGGATGCTGGTGATCGAGATGAACCCGCGCGTGTCGCGCTCGTCGGCACTGGCGTCGAAGGCCACCGGCTTCCCCATCGCCAAGGTCGCGGCGCGGCTGGCGGTGGGCTATACGCTCGACGAGATTTCGAACGACATCACCGGCGGGGCGATGCCCGCCTCGTTCGAGCCGACGATCGACTATGTCGTCACCAAGATCCCGCGCTTCGCGTTCGAGAAGTTCAAGGGTGCCAAGGCCGAACTGTCGACCGCAATGAAGTCGGTCGGTGAAGTGATGGCGATCGGACGGTCGTTCGCCGAGAGCCTGCAGAAAGCCTTGCGCGGATTGGAGACCGGCCTGTGCGGGCTCGACCGGGTTCGCGAGCTCGAGCATGCGTCGGACGACGAGATCGAGAATGCGCTCGCCCGCCCGACCCCCGACCGGCTGCTGGTCGCGGGCGAGGCGCTCCGCCACGGCTTCTCGGTCGACCGGATCCACCGCATCGCCGGATTCGACCCGTGGTTCCTCGAGCGGCTGGCCGAAATCGTTGCCGCCGAAGCCGACGTTCGCGACCAGGGCTTGCCGCAAGACGCGATCGGCCTTCGCCGGCTCAAGGCGATGGGCTTTTCCGACGCCCGGCTTGCCCAACTCGCGCTCCGCTCGGCCGGCGCCCCGCGCGCCAACGCCGAGAAGATGGCGGCCGGATCGGGCATCGTCCATGACGCACTCAAGGGTTTGACCGGGGGCGTCACCGCGAACGAAGTCCGCGCGCTTCGCGAACGCCTCGGCGTGCGTCCGGTGTTCAAGCGGATCGACAGCTGCGCCGCCGAGTTCGACGCCTCGACCCCCTATCTCTACTCGACCTATGAAGCGCCCTTGTTCGGCGAGCCCGAGGACGAGGCCGAGGTCTCCGACCGCAAGAAAGTGATCATCCTGGGCGGCGGACCCAACCGGATCGGGCAGGGGATCGAGTTCGATTATTGCTGCTGCCACGCCGCCTTCGCGCTGCGCGATCTCGGGCTCGAGACGATCATGGTCAACTGCAACCCCGAGACCGTCTCGACCGACCCCGAAACCTCCGACCGGCTCTATTTCGAGCCGTTGACCGAGGAGGACGTCCTCTCGATCATCGACCGCGAGCGCGAGAAGGGCGAATTGCTCGGCGTGATCGTCCAATTGGGCGGCCAGACCCCGCTCAAGCTCGCCGCCGGGCTCCAGGCGGCGGGGGTTCCCATCCTTGGCACCTCGCCCGACAGCATCGACCTCGCCGAGGACCGTGAGCGGTTCGCCGCGCTGGTCGACAAATTGGGCCTGCTCCAGCCCGCCAACGGCCTCGCCCGCACCCGCGACGAGGCGGTCCAGATTGCCGAGCGGATCGGCTATCCGGTGCTGCTGCGCCCCTCCTACGTCCTCGGCGGACGCGGGATGGAGGTCGTCGACGGGGTCGAGCAACTCGATCATTATATTGCGACCGCGGTGCAGGTGTCGGGCAATTCGCCCGTCCTCATCGACCGCTACCTGCGCGACGCGATCGAGGTGGATGTCGACGCGATCTGCGACGGGAAGGACGTCGCGGTGACCGGGATCCTCGAGCATATCGAGGAAGCGGGGGTCCATTCGGGCGACAGCGCCTGTTCGATCCCGCCTTACTCGCTGTCGTCCGCGATCATCGCCGAGATCGAGCGCCAGACGCGCGAACTGGCCCTGGCGCTCGACGTGAAGGGCCTCATGAACGTCCAGTACGCCGTGAAAGACGACAAGGTTTACCTCATCGAAGTCAACCCGCGCGCCTCACGGACCGTGCCGTTCGTCGCCAAGGCCATCGGCCGCCCGATCGCCAAGATCGCGGCGGGCGTGATGGCGGGTGAGCCTCTCGCCGCGTCGCTTCCGATCAATCGCGACATCGGCCATATCGCGGTCAAGGAATCGGTCTTCCCCTTCGCGCGCTTCCCCGGAACCGATCCCGTCCTCGGACCGGAAATGAAGAGCACCGGCGAAGTCATGGGGATTTCGGATAATTTCGATATCGCGTTCGCCAAGTCGCAGCTCGGCGGCGGGGTTGTGCTGCCCGACGCGGGGACGGTATTCATCTCGGTCAAGGACGCCGACAAGGGCAATATCCTGCCCGCCGCGGCGAAGATGGCCGAACTGGGTTTCCGCCTGATCGCGACCAGCGGCACGGCGGATATCCTCGCCAAGGCCGGCTTGCCTGTCGAGCGCGTCAACAAGGTCGCCCAGGGCCGCCCGCATATCGTCGACCGGCTGACCGACGGCGACGTGCAGATCGTGTTCAACACCACCGAGGGCTGGCAGTCGATGAAGGACAGCCAGGCGATCCGCAACACCGCGCTTCATCGCAAGGTGCCCTACTTCACCACGGCGGCCGCGAGCCTGGCCGTTGCGCGGGCGATCGGGGCGCTCCGCGGGCATGCGCTTGAAGTTCGCTCGCTTCAGTCCTATTATTCGCACCTCACGCGCTAGGTAACTCCCGACAATCCGAGCTGCAGGAGCGCCACCACCCGGTTGGCGCCGGCGAAAATTGTTGGTGCGCGAACGAAGGGGATTTGCTCATGGCGAGCGACAAGGTGCCGATGCTGGCCGAAGGCCACCGCAAGCTCGAGACCGAGGTGAAGCAGCTGAAAACCATCGAGCGCCCGGCGATCATCGAGGCGATCGAGGTCGCGCGCGCCCACGGCGACCTCAGCGAAAACGCCGAATATCATGCGGCGAAGGAGCGGCAGGGCCAGGTCGAGGCGATGATCTCCGACATGGAGGACCAGCTGAGCCGCGCGCTGGTCATCGACCCGACGACGCTGTCGGGCGACAAGGTCGTGTTCGGCGCGACGGTCACGCTGCTCGACGAGGACGACAAGCAGGTCAAATATCAGCTGGTCGGCCAGGTCGAGGCCAATGCCAGCGAAGGCCGCATCAGCTATGCCTCGCCGCTTGGGCGTGCGCTGATCGGGCGCACCGTCGGCGAGGAGGTCGAAGTGACGACCCCGTCGGGCGAAAAATATTACGAGATCCAGAAGCTCGACTTCGTCTGATCCGGCGGTGCGGCTGCCGTATCAGCTCAAGACCGCCACCGGGGCGCTCGCCGGCCTGACGACGCTCGTCTCGCTGCTCGTGCTCATCCTCGGCGCGACGGAGCGGGCAGCAGTGTTGATGGGGTTCGTGCCACTGCGCTTCGGCGGTGGGCTCAGCCTGTGGACTGCGGTGCCCGCGCTACTCACGCCGCTCAGCGCGACCCTGGTCCACGGCAGCCTGCTTCACCTTGCGGGCAACCTCCTCATGCTGATGTGGTGCGGGCTTGCCGTCGAGCGTGTGCTCGGTGGCCGCTCGCTGTTGCTGCTCTACGCGATCGGTGCCTATGTCGCGGCCTCCGCCCAGTTTCTGGTCGGCCCTCACAGCGACAATCCGATGATCGGGGCGAGCGGCGCGATCTCGGCGCTGATCGGGGCGTTCGCGCTGAGCTATGGCCAGCAGAAGGCGATCGTGAAATCGCGCACGCTCAACCGCTGGCTCAACGTCGCCTGGCTGATGGTCGCGTGGATCGTGATCCAGATCGGCTTTGGTTACCTGATGGGTACGCAGGGCATGCTGCTTGCGACCCCGGCGCATATCGGCGGGTTCATTGCCGGCCTTGCGATGCAGCGTCCGTTGCTGCTGTGGCGCTATCGTAACGCCTGACTCCCGCCGCTGGCGACGATGATGCGCAGCGCGGCGAGGCACTCAGCGTCGATCGCCGTGCCTTCCTCGGCCTGCATGATCGCGAGCGCCGCGTCGTTGCTCATCGCCGCGCGGTACGGGCGATCGGCGGTCAGCGCGTCATAATAATCGCAGGCGGTGATGATCCGGGTTTCGAGCGTGATGTCGGCGGCAGCGAGGCGGCCGGGGTAGCCGGTCCCGTCGAGCCGCTCGTGATGCGCCGCGGCGAGCGCCGCGATATCGGCGAAGGCGTTGATCCGGCCGAGGATATTGCCGGTTTCGAGGGCGTGGGCGCGCATCAGCTTCCATTCCTCCTGATCGAGCGGTCCGGGCTTGTCGAGGATGGTGTTGGAAACGCCAAGCTTGCCGACGTCATGGAGCAAGGCCGCGCGATGCAGCGATTTCTTGCGCCCGGGGGTGAAGCCGAAGTGATCGGCACAGGCATCGGCAAAGCGAGCGACGCGCGCCGAATGACCTGACGTGAAGGGGCTCTTGGCGTCGATCACGTCGCCGAATGCGACCGCGATCGCGTCGAGATAGGCATCGTCGACGGCAACGCTGTGGTCGGCTGGCACCAGGGTCATGAGGTGCGTGGCGATCGCCGGCGACGCCAGCGTCTCCCAGAAGCCGGGGCGAGCAGAGACTTTCTGGAAAGCGGCGACCAGTGCGGGGTCGAGCCAGGCCCCCGAGCGGCGGACGATCTCGTCGGTCGCGGCGGCGGGGCCGGCATGGGCATGAAATACATCGGCGATCTGCGCAAGCAGCGCGATGCGCGCAAACAGCGGGATCTGCTCGCGCGACAGGCGGCCAGGTCGGCCCGAGCCATCCCAATGCTCGTCGAGCCGATAGATCGCCTCGCACACCGCGTCCGAAAAGCGTAGCGAGCGGGCGATGTCCGATCCGCGGGTGCAGCGCGAGACGATCAATTCCTGCGCGATTGCATCGCCGTTCTTGAGGATGTTGCCGAGCGCGCCGACGCGGCGGGCAACGCTGCTGCCGCGCGCGGTGCGCGCGAACACGAAGTGAAGCGTTGCGGCAAGGCTGGTGCCGACGGTCTTGAAGCCCTGCTTGAAGGCGCGGTCGTCGGCGTCATAGAGTTCGCAAATCCGCGCCGCATTGCTGCTGCAACCGAGATCCTTGAGCAGGATCGCGAAATAAAGATCGCTGCGCTCGGCCGCGTCGAGCCCCAGTTCGCGGCCGATCTGCATCCCGATCCAGCAGGCGCGCAGGCAGTGGCCGGCGGGCTGGCCTTCGGTCAGGTCGAGCGCATAGCTGAACGCGCCGACCAGCTCGGCCTTGGTAATCAGCAGCGGCGACGAAGCGGCAAAGGAAGTATGAAGCACAAGCGTCCTCTCGGGGGGCCGCTTGCCTAGCGCTGCAATGTTAAAAAGTTCTTTTTGCCGGTGGGCGTGGTCAGGCCTGCGGCAGCGGCGGATTTTCGGGTTCGAGCAAGCGGTGGAGATGGACCACCACATAGCGCATCTCGGCATCGTCGACGGTTCGCTGGGCCGAAGCGCGCCACGCTTCCTCGGCATCGGCATAATTGTCGAACAGGCCGACGAAATCGGTCTTGGAGAGATCGGTGAAGTCGAGCGTCCGCGGATCCTTGACCCGCCCGCCGAACACGAGGTGAAGCTTGCTCATGGGGCAAGCCGCTAGCACGGCAGGACGGTTCGTGAAAACCGCCCTGCCGGCTTTATTCGGTCAAGCAGCCTCGGTGCTTCCCGATCCGCCGAAGCCGAAAAATTCGCGCAAGCGGTCGCCGGCGAGTTCGTCGACCTTGGCCTTGCCGGCTTCGCGCACCTTGTCGAGCGAAGCGCGCCCGGCGTCGGTCACCTTGGTCCCGACCGGCTCGAGCAATTCACTCTCGCGCTCGGTCTGGGGGAGGACTGACGCGATCAGCGCGCCGAGTGCGAGGCCGCCGGCGAGCGCGACCAGCGGCATCGATTCGATCCGGCTCGATGCCTGGCCGCCCAACTGGTCCAGCGCCGCGCGGCCACGCACCCGCAAATGATCGGGGTCGAAGCGGCTGCCAGTTTCCGGGCTGTCAATATTCTGCTGCTTGGCCATGAACTTACTCCTCACTCTTCTTATTGCGTCTGACAGGATGATCCTTGTCGCTGAACAGCCCGCTCAACAGGCTGATAATCGGCTTGCGGGCGAGGATCAGCGCCGCGCCGGCGGCGACGCCGGCGGCAAGCGCGGGGCGCTCCTTGACCGTGGTCACCGCGCTGTTGGCGGCTGCAACGCCCTTGTCCTTGGCGCCTTCCCACGCCTCGTGAGCAATGGTCCTGGGCGCCAGCCGAAGCTTGATCTCCTCGACCGTCCCGACGAGCCGCGCACGCGCTGCCTCGGCCTCACCGCGCTTCTCGGCGATACGGATGTCGGCGGCGCTCATTTGCCGATCGCCTTGATCTTGCCGAGTGCGACCTTGACCAGCACCCCCGCCGCGCCGGCCAGCACGAGCACCGAGACGAGCCCGGCGAGCGCCGGGTTCATCACCTGCGCCAGCGCGACGAACAGCGTCGCGACCAGCACCAGCAAGGCTGCATGCCCGAGGAACAGCGCCGCTCCGAACAGCATCAGCGGGGTTTGCCACGCCTTCGCCTTTTCGGTCGCGATCGTGCGATAGAGCGCGACTTCGGCCTGCGCCCACGCCTTGCCCTCGTCCCGAGCGCGCGCGATGAGGTCGGACAGGCTGTCCGGCTCGGCCACGGCCGGGTCGCTAGGTTTCAGCATGGGTGCCGGCGGTCCGTGCGATCAGGACTTGGAACGGGGCGAACTGTCGCTCGCCTCGAGCCCCGACTTGACCACGCGGACCAGCGCGAAACCGAGGATGGCAGCGCCGGCAAGCGCGATGCCGGGCGACTTGCGCACAAGGCCGCGAACGTCCTCGACCAGCTCTTCCGGTGCCTTGCCGGCAAGCCCGGTCGCGGCGCGCTCGACCGCTTCGGCGGCCTGTCGCGCATAGTCGCCATATTGCGAGCCCAACCGCTCGTCGATCGAGGCGGCGGTGTCGCCGATCAGCGCCGAGACATTGGTCAGCGCGCCCGACGAGCGTTCGATCCCCTGGCCGAGAAAGCCGTAGGCCTTGTCGCTGGCACTGGTCTTGAGCTTGTCGGTCCCGCCTTTCAGCGCATCGCGCATGCCAGACGTCTTGCCGCCCGACGTTGCCGGGTCGGCGGTCGGGGTCGGGGTCAGTTCGCTGCCGATTCCGGCCATTTCGGCGTCGCTGACGATCGTGTCGGTGCCCTCGGGCAGCTCGGGTTCGGCCATGGTACGCATCTCCGCTGGTTGGGAAAACTTACGCGGTACAAACACGCCATCCCCGACGCGCGTTCCTTGGCCACGGCAAAACTTGTCGCCAACGCGCCCGATCGATAGGGGCCGCAGCGTAACGAATTTCCATACGAGGTGCCAGTGACCGCGATCGTCGACATCCACGCGCGAACCATTCTCGATAGCCGGGGCAATCCGACGGTCGAGGTCGATGTCCTGCTGGAGGACGGCAGCCTTGGCCGCGCCGCGGTGCCTTCGGGGGCGTCGACCGGCGCGCATGAAGCCGTCGAGAAGCGCGATGGCGACAAGTCACGCTGGGGCGGCAAGGGGGTCGACCAGGCGGTCGAGGCCGTCAACGGCGAGATCGCCGAGGCCGTGGTCGGCTACGAGGCCGAGGACCAGGCCGAGATCGATGCAGTGATGATCGACCTCGACGGGACCGCGAACAAGGGGCGACTCGGCGCGAACGCGATCCTCGGCGTCAGTCTGGCGGCGGCGAAGGCGGCGGCGGACGCCCGGGGCTTGCCGCTCTATCGCTACGTCGGCGGGGTCGGGGCGACGCTGCTGCCGGTGCCGATGATGAACATCCTCAACGGCGGAGCGCACGCCGACAATCCGATCGATTTCCAGGAATTCATGGTCATGCCGGTCGGTGCGCCGTCGTTCGCGGAAGGCTTGCGCTGCGGCGCGGAAATCTTCCACGCGCTGAAGTCCGAACTCCATTCGAAGGGACTCGCAACGGCGGTCGGCGACGAGGGCGGGTTCGCGCCCAACATTGCCTCCGCGCGCGCGGCGCTCGACCTGATCGGCGAGGCGGTCGGCAAGGCGGGTTATTCGCTTGGGCGAGATGTGCTGCTCGCGCTCGATTGCGCCTCGACCGAATTCTTCAAGGACGGCGCCTATGCCATGACCGGCGAAGGGCGGACGCTTTCGCCCGAGGACATGGCCGCCTACCTCGCCGAGCTTGCCGCCGCCTACCCGATCGCCTCGATCGAGGACGGCATGGGTGAGGACGACATGGCCGGGTGGAAGTCGCTGACCGACAAGATCGGCGACCGCGTCCAGCTGGTCGGCGACGATTTGTTCGTGACCAACGAGGAGCGCCTCGCCGACGGCATCCGCGACGGCATTGCCAACTCGATCCTCGTCAAGGTCAACCAGATCGGGACGCTGACCGAGACCATCGCCGCGGTCCGCCTTGCGCAAACTTCGGGCTACACCGCCGTCATGTCGCACCGCTCGGGCGAGACCGAGGATTCGACCATCGCCGACCTCGCCGTCGCGCTCGGTTGCGGGCAGATCAAGACTGGCAGCCTCGCGCGTTCGGACCGCACCGCAAAGTACAACCAGCTGCTGCGGATCGAGGAAGAATTGGGCTCGGCGGCGCGCTATCCGGGCGTTTCGGCGCTTCGATCCTACCATCCGGCGTAACCCCGGCAGAAATTCACGTGAATCTAGCGGTTTGCGCTTGCCATCATGACGTCTTTCTGATTCTTAAGGCGACATGGGTGGGCGAGCGAAAACAATTCGGACGATACGCCGCGCGGCATTGCCCGCGCTGGCGCTGATCATCGTCGGCAATTTCGCCGGTTATGCCGTTGCCGGACCCAATGGGCTGCTCGCCTGGGGGGGGTATCACCGTGACCTGCTCGAGCGGAAGCAGGAGCTGGTCCAGCTCGAGCAGCAACGCGCCGGATTGAAGCATCGCTCGGCGTTGCTCGACCCGCGCAAGGCCGATCCCGACATGGCCGATGAGCTGGTCCGCCGCGACCTTGGCCTCGTTCGTCCCGACGAAGTCGTCGTTCCGCTCAACTGAATTCTCGCGCGATGGCCGCTTCGAACGGCCGCTGCGGCATTGCCACTTTGCGCCTCCGGCCCCTATAGCGACATCGTCCGTACGATCGTTGAAAGGCCCTGTTTTGGCGCGCACCGCTAAGTCCAAATCCACTCCGGTCCCCGCTGCTGCAGCGTTCGCCCACGCTGCCCCCAATCGCGAGCGGCCCGCCGAGCCCAAGCGGTTCGACGCGAGCAAGGAGCAACTGCTCGGTCTCTACAAGCAGATGCTGCTCATCCGCCGCTTCGAGGAGCGCGCCGGACAGCTATATGGGCTCGGCCTGATCGGCGGTTTCTGCCATCTCTACATCGGCCAGGAGGCGGTCGCGGTCGGGCTCCAGTCGGCGATGACCGTCGGCAAGGATTCGGTCATCACCGGCTACCGGGACCATGGCCACATGCTCGCCTATGGCATCGATCCCAAGCTGATCATGGCCGAATTGACCGGACGCGAAGCCGGCATCTCGAAGGGCAAGGGCGGCTCGATGCACATGTTCTCGGTCGAGCATGGCTTTTACGGCGGCCACGGCATCGTCGGGGCCCAGGTCAGCCTCGGCACGGGCCTTGCCTTCAAGCACCAGTATAGCGGCGACGGCGGCGTTTGCCTCGCCTATTTCGGCGACGGTGCTGCCAACCAGGGTCAGGTCTACGAAAGCTTCAACATGGCCGAGCTGTGGAAGCTGCCCGTGATCTACGCGATCGAGAACAACGGCTATGCGATGGGCACTTCGGTCGCCCGTTCGGCCTCCGAAGACCAGTTTCACAAGCGCGGTGAAAGCTTCCGCATTCCGGGTATCCAGGTCGACGGGATGGACGTGCTCGCGGTGCGCGGGGCAGCGGAGGAGGCCCTGGCCTGGACCCGCGCCGGCAAGGGCCCGATCATCCTTGAACTGATGACCTATCGCTATCGCGGCCACTCGATGAGCGATCCGGCGAAGTATCGCACACGCGAGGAGGTAAACTCCTACCGCGAGGGCCGCGACCCGATCGACCATGCCGCCAAGCAACTCGAGGCGATGGGCATGGGCGAGGAGGAGCTGAAGGCAATCGACACCGAGATCAAGGCGATCGTCGTCGCCGCCGCCAAATATGCCGAGGAGGCGCCGGAGCCCGACGCGAAAGAACTTTATACCAATGTGCTGGTGGAGTCCTACTGATGGGCGTTGAATTGAAGATGCCCGCGCTGTCGCCGACGATGGAAGAGGGCACGCTCGCCAAGTGGCTCGTCAAGGAAGGCGATAGCGTCAAGTCGGGCGACATCCTCGCCGAGATCGAGACCGACAAGGCAACGATGGAGTTCGAGGCGGTCGACGAGGGCGTCATCTCGAAGATCCTTGTTGCCGAGGGCACCGATGGGGTGAAGGTCGGCGCGCCGATCGCCTTGATGGATGGGGACGGGGAGGCCGCGTCACCCGCCCCGGCAGCGGCTGAACCAGCCGCTGCGGTCTCCGAACCTGCTTCGCAGCAGACCGAGGCCACGCCGACCCCGCACCAGATGGACACCGCCGCGCGCGCGCTGGTCGCGGACGTCGCCAAGACCAACGATGCGCCCGAGATGCCCGAGGGGACCGCCTTGAAGTCGACCACCGTCCGCGAGGCGCTGCGCGATGCGATGGCGGAGGAAATGCGCGCGGACCCTCGCGTGTTCGTGATCGGCGAGGAGGTCGCGCAGTACCAGGGTGCCTACAAGGTCACTCAGGGCCTGCTCGACGAGTTCGGGCCCAAGCGCGTCATCGATACCCCGATCACCGAATATGGCTTTGCCGGGCTTGGCACCGGCGCGGCGATGGGCGGGCTCAAGCCGATCGTCGAGTTCATGACCTTCAACTTCGCGATGCAGGCGATCGACCACATCATCAATTCGGCAGCCAAGACGAACTATATGTCGGGCGGGCAGATGCGCTGTCCGATCGTGTTCCGCGGGCCCAATGGCGCGGCGGCCCGGGTGGCGGCGCAGCACAGCCAGAATTACGCGCCATGGTACGCCAGCGTGCCCGGCCTGATCGTCATCGCGCCGTACAGCGCGGCCGATGCCAAGGGCCTGCTCAAGGCCGCGATCCGCACCGAGGACCCGGTCGTGTTCCTCGAGAACGAGCTGCTCTACGGCCAGCATTTCGATGTCCCCGAACTCGACGATTATGTCCTTCCCATCGGCAAGGCGCGGGTCGTTCGCGAGGGCAAGGACGTCACGCTGGTGACCTATTCGATCGGGGTCGGGGTCGCGCTCGAAGCGGCCAGCGAACTCGCCGAAGCGGGCATCGATGCCGAAGTAATCGACCTGCGCACGCTTCGTCCGCTCGACAAGGCGGCGGTGCTGGCAAGCCTCAAGAAGACCAACCGCATGGTGGTGGTCGAGGAGGGGTGGCCGACCTGCTCGATCGCGTCGGAAATCATCGCCATCTGCATGACCGAAGGCTTCGACGATCTCGACGCACCGGTGCTGCGCGTGTGCAACGAGGACGTGCCCATGCCCTATGCCGCCAACCTCGAGAAGCTCGCGCTGATCACCGCCGCGGGCGTCGTCAAGGCGGCCAAGGACGTCTGTTATCGTTGATGCCCTGTTGGGGCCCGACCGGGCCTTAATGCTGCACCATTTTCCCGCGCGGGTGCGCCCGGCGGTCGCCGCTTTATGGGCGATCGACGAGGCCATGGCGGGGGTCGTGGCGGGCGCCAGCCAGCCGGCGCTTGCCGGGATCAAACTCGCGTGGTGGCGCGAAGCACTGGCCCGGCTCGATCATGATCCCGCCCCGCCCGAGCCGCGGCTGCGCGCGGTGGCGCAGATGGTGCTTCCGCTTGGCATCAGCGGCGCGGCGGTGGCTGGGCTCGAAGGGGGCTGGTCGGCGTTGCTCGACGCGCGGCCGAAGCCGCCGGCGACAGCGGAGGCCGCGGCGCTGTTCACGCTTCAGGCGCACCTGCTCGGCGTCGGCGATCCCCTGCTCGAACCGGCCGGGGCGCTGTCCTTCCTGACCACCGTCATGCGCCGCAATCTCGCCGACTTCACGGTCGACCGGGCAGCCCTCATCGGCG
>JALYIX010000135.1 GCA_030775565.1 Pseudomonadota bacterium
GTCGCAAGCAAGGCAAGCAGTGCGTTGGCCCACAGCAGCTTGCGCCGCAGGGCGCCGGCCCGATGATGGTCGTTGGATCCCAGATGCCGGCTGAAATAGGGCACGGCGACCTTGCTCAGCGACGCCGTGAACAGCTGCGCCGGGCCCCGCCACTGCAGCCCGACATTGATGACGGCCACCGCCGCGAACCCCGCCACGCTGCGCGAGGTCAGATAAAGGCCGCTCCACATCGCCCAGCCGAAGAACAGGCTGACGCTCATCGAAGGAAGGGCGAAATGAACCATGATCTGCCTGAAACTCACCCGGCTCGCCTGCCGCGGGATCGCATAGTCCCGCTTCAGCGAACGGACCTTCAGCGCCAGCAGAACCAACTTGGCCACAATGACGGCAAGCAGGACGAGGAAAACACCGTCGATTCCATCGATCCGGGCGGCAGGAATGATCAGCACGAGCCCGGCAATGGCAAGCACCAGCTTCAGCCGCGCAAGGTATCGGAATGCTTCGAAACCCTGCGCGATTCCGTCCTGGATTCCGCTAACGATGGTCAGCGCCACGAACAGGATGGCCACCAGCACGACGAATTCGTAGCCGTTCTGATGAAGCAAGTGATGAGCGATCGGGCGATAGAAGGGGATCAGCGCCAAGGTCAGGAGCACGCCCGACAACAGCCCGAACCGTTCGACCATGCGGATCACACCGGCGACCTTGCTCGGGTCGGTCGCAAGATAGCGCGAGATGAACACCGTCGCGGTCAGTCCCGCCTGCAGCCCGGCAATCGACGTCACCAGGCCAAGCGTCGCGAACAGCATTCCGTAAATGCCATATCATGGATGCCGAGCAGCCGCGACAACAGCACCGTCTGGACGACCGCGGCGACCCGTTCGGCCCCCTGGAGCGCGGTGTACCATAGTGCGTTGCCGCCGAAGTCGCTGCGCACCGCGGCGCGGACGAAGCCGAGCCCGCGGAGCAGCAGGACACCCGGCCGATATGCGCCGGGCGAGGACGGGGTCATGCTCGTCGCCACCCGGTCACAAGGTCCGGGCGCGTTCCTCGACCTCGTAGGTTTCGAGGTAATCCCCGGCCTTCAAGTCGGTGAAGTTTTGCGTGAAGGTCACGCCGCATTCGAGCCCGGCGCGGACCTCGGCGACATCGTCCTTGAAGCGGCGCAGCGAGGCGATTTCACCGGTGTAGGTGATGACATCGTCGCGCGTGATGCGCGCCTTCAATGCCTTGCGGATGATGCCTTCGACCACCAGCAGGCCGGCCGCCCTGCCATGCTTGCCGGCGGAGAAGACTTCGCGGATCTCGGCCTTGCCGACGACGGTCTCGATGATCTCGGGCCCGAGCTCGCCGGCCATCGCGCCCTTGGCCCAGTCGGTCAGGTGATAGATCACGTCGTAATAGCGCAGCTCGACCTTGTGCCGCGTCGCCCATTCGCGCGCCTTGGCATTGGGACGGACGTTGAAGCCGATGATGGGCGCCCCGCTGGCATTGGCCAGCGTGACGTCGCTCTCGGTGATCGCGCCGACCCCGGCGTTCAAGATGCGGACCTTGATCTCGTCGGTCGACAGGCGGTTCAAGGCGTTGACGATCGCCTCGGTCGAGCCCTGCACGTCGGCGCGAACGACCAGCGGGAATTCAATCAGCTTCGACGAACGATCGGCGAACATATTCTCGACGCTGATCGGCGCCGAGGTGGTGCGCTTCTTGTCGAGAAGACCCTGGCGATAGGTTGCGACTTCGCGCGCGCGCGCTTCGTTCTCGACGACGGTGAACGGATCGCCCGCCGAGGGGACCGAGCCGAGGCCGAGCACTTCGACCGGAAGCGAGGGGCCGGCTACCTTGACCTGCCGACCCTGGTCGTCGACCAGCGCGCGGACCTTGCCCGAGTGGGCGCCGACGACGAACACGTCGCCGACCTTGAGCGTGCCGCGCTGGACGAGCACCGTCGCGAGTGGGCCGCGGCCCTTGTCGAGCTTGGCTTCGATCACGGTCGCCTCGGCGGCGCGGTCCGGATTCGCCTTCAGTTCGAGCAGTTCGGCCTGGAGCTGAATCGCCTCGAGCAGCTTGTCGAGCCCGGTCTTCTTCAACGCCGAGACTTCGACGTCCTGGACCTCGCCGCCCATGTCCTCGACCACGATCTCGTGCTGGAGCAGTTCCTCGCGGACCTTCTGTGGCTTGGCCTCGGGCTTGTCGATCTTGTTGATCGCAACGATCATCGGCACGCCGGCCGCCTTGGTGTGGTTGATCGCCTCGATCGTCTGCGGGCGAAGGCCGTCGTCGGCTGCAACCACCAGCACGACGATGTCGGTGACGTTGGCGCCGCGCTGGCGCATTTCGGTGAACGCTTCGTGGCCAGGCGTGTCGAGGAAGGTGATCTTCGAGCCGTCGGGGACGGTTACCTGATAGGCGCCGATATGCTGGGTGATGCCGCCGGCTTCGCCCGACTGGACCGACGCGCCGCGAATGGCGTCGAGCAGCGAGGTCTTGCCGTGGTCGACATGGCCCATGATCGTCACGACTGGCGAGCGCGTGACGAGCGTGTCGTCGGCATCGACGTCGGCGGCGCTGTCGATGTCGACATCGCTCTCGCTGACGCGCTTGATGTTATGCCCGAACTCGGTGACGAGCAGCTCGGCGGTGTCCTGGTCGATGGTCTGCGTCAGCGTCACCGCCGAGCCCATCTTGAACAGCGATTTGACGAGGTCGGCGCCGCGCTCGGCCATGCGGTTGGCGAGTTCCTGGATAGTGATGCTTTCGGGCACGACGACGTCGCGGACCTGCTTGGCCGAGGGACCCGACGAAGCATGGGCGCGCTTTTCCTTCTCGCGCGCACGGCGCAGCGCGGCGAGGCTGCGGGTGCGGCTGTCGTCTTCGCCGGTCAGCGCCTTGGTGACGGTCAGCTTGCCCGAGTGGCGGCGGTCGTCGCCCATGCGACCCCGCGCCGGACGCACCGGATCGGGGCGCTTGACGACCTGGACCGGACCGGGCTTGCGATAGACGCGGTCGTCGCCGGGCGCTGCAGTGGCGCCCGTTTCGGGCTCGGCGGGTGCTTCGCTCGGCGCGGCCTCGGGCTCGGGCGGCAGCGCGGCGATGCGCGCGGCTTCGATCGCAGCGGCCTCCTCGGCCTTGCGATTATCCTCGGCGCGGCGCTTTTCTTCCTCGGTCTGATCGATCTTGGCACGGTCGTCGCGGCGGCGCGCTTCCTCGAGCGCCGACATGCGCGCTTCCTCGGCCTCGCGCAGCAGGCGCTCCTGAAGCTCGCGGCGCGACGAAATGTCGTCGACCGGGCGGCGCTGGACCGGCGGCGGGGCAGGGCGGGGCGCAGGGGCCGGCGCAACCGGGGCGGGCGCTGGCGCGACGACTTCGGCGACCGGCGCAGGCGCTTCGCCCGGCTTGCCGAGAATGCGGCGCTTCTTGACCTCGACCACGACGGTGTTCGAGCGGCCATGGCTGAAGCTCTGCTTGACCTTGCCG
>JALYIX010000136.1 GCA_030775565.1 Pseudomonadota bacterium
TGTTCGAGACCAACCGCGCGAAGATCGAGAGCGACAATGCCAACAAGCGTGGCGATGCCGAAAAGGCGTCGAAGGACGTCGACGGCAAGTCGGTCACGCTGATCCGCCAGGCATCGAACGTCGGTGCACTCTACGGTTCGGTCAGTGCCCGTGACGTTGTCGAAGCGCTCGAGACCGAAGGCGCCAAGGTGCTGAAAAGCCAGGTCGTGCTCGGCAAGCCGATCAAGACCATCGGCGTCCACGAAGTGCGCATTGCCCTCCACCCCGAGGTCAGCGTCACGGTCAAGGTCAACGTCGCGCGCTCGCCCGAGGAAGCCGAACTCCAGGCGCAGGGCGTTGACGTCATGGCGTCGATGTTCGAGCGTGACGAGGCGGGCTTCGTCGAAGCCTATGATCCCAACGCCGAGCCGGGCGCGACCGCCGAGGTCAACCCCGACGCGGAGCCCCAAGCGGACGCCAACGACGCCGCCTAAGCACCTCGTTTCGCTGTAAACAATCAAGGGCCGCCGGGGACACTCGGCGGCCCTTTTGTTTTGGCGACAAGGCGTTCGTCGCAAATCCTTCCGCTTGTCGCAGCGTGGCGGAACAGCGCGCTTGCGGGCCGGTTGATGCCGTTCGGGGTCAGCCAGAGAGGATGCTCATCGTGGAACAGCGTGACAAGCAGGGCCAGCAGCAGCGCCAGAATTCGAGCGGCCAGGCCGCCTATGGCAACAGCGGCGAGCAATCGGGCAACCAGGGCCTCGGCCAGTCGCCGGCTGGCGATGCCGAACGAGATCCGCCCGACGAGACGGCCAGCGCGGGCGAAGGCGCGCACTCCAGCACCAGCGCACAGCGTTCGGGCGGCCAGACCGAGGGTGGCCAGGGCATGGGCAACGAATCATTCGAAGGCTCGTCGCTCGGCGGTCAGTCGAGCGCCGACCAGTCGCCCGGCGCGATGTTCGGCAGCGCCCCGGCGGATGACGGAAGCGAAAACTTTATCGATCCCACCACCGGCCAGCCCAACGACGAGGGCTTCGGCCGCGATGGCCAGGGCGCTGCCGATGCTTCGATGTCATCGCGACCAGATCACTCGGACAAGGCCCGTCCGTCGGATCTCGACGGCGAGTAGCGCCGCACGGTCAGGGTCGCGCCTTCGTTCTCTTCCGGACGCGCGGCTCGTCCCTGCCCGCGCCGATCAGCCCGCCGTCGCTGCGGCAATCTTGGCGAACAAGGCCTTGTCCTTGGCGATCAGTCCCGCGAAGCTCGGCCGGGCGAGGATCGCCGCCGTATAGGCCTGGATCCGGGGCCAGCGGGCGAGATCGATCTCGAGATAATCGAAATTGGCGAACGGGCTCGCCACCGCGATGTCGGCCAGCGTCAGCCGGTCTTCGACGAGGAACCCCGACGCCGGAATGGCCTGCTCGAGATAATCGAGCAACGGTGGCAATTCCTCATGCTCGGCATGATCGGCGACGGCCAGATCGCCGGGTCGCCCCAGGAAGCGGGGCGCCACGACCCGATTGAAGAACATTTTCCCGCCACAGGCGAAGAACATCGTGTCGGCCCATTCGTCCCACCACACCGTCCGCCCCCGCGCTCGGGGATCGGCCGGGATCAGCGCGGGGTCGGGGTGGAGCGCCTCGAGATAATGAACGATGGCGCTGGAATCGGCGAGGTCGAAGTCGCCGTCGGCCAGCGCCGGGATCTTGCGAAACGGGCTGGCGCGAAGGAAGTCGGGATCGGTCGACTGAAGGCCCACGGAGCGGTGATCGAGTGCGATACCTTTTTCGGCCGCGAACACGAGCACCTTGCGCGCGAATGGCGACACGGACGAACCGAACAGGATCATGAGACAGTCTCCGACTGGCGAGCGGCGGGCGGCGGCCCGGGCTGGTGTGTGGCAAGCGTTCCTATCGGCACGCGGCGGCAGCGTCCATCGCGCTCAATCGACTGACGGCAGACGGTAATGATCGGCGACGCGATCCAGCGCGAAGATCAGGATCAGCTTGCCCGCGCGCGCCGGCCAGCCAAGCGCGCGCTCGGCGTCGCGCATTCCTTCGCCCGCGCAGACCACGCGCCACAGGATATCGGTCAGTCCCGCGCCAGCGGCACGGCTGGCATGGTCGAACCGGTCGCGCGCATCGATTTGTGCAGCGCCGAGGTCGATTCCCGCCGAACCGCCACCGCTTCCGCGCACGGCCGGTGCGCCGCCCCAGCGCATCGTCACCCGCGGATCGAGCCGCCCGCGTTCCCAATCGCCGCGGAGCCGCTCGCCCGCCTCGAACTGGCGCAAGCTGAGGTGACCGTGCGCGTACAGCCAGCCGAGCGGTGACTCGGCGAGGTTGACCATGACCGAGCGCGCCGGCCGATTGCGCGGGGCCGGCGTACCCGGCGGCGCGTCCGCGCCGGCCGCCCCGTCGACTAGTTCCCGCTCGATGATCAACCGCTGTCCGCCGCGTTGCGCCATGCCGTTCTGCCCCCCGATTCGCCCGATGG
This sequence comes from Pseudomonadota bacterium, assembly GCA_030775565.1. Taxonomy (GTDB): domain Bacteria; phylum Pseudomonadota; class Alphaproteobacteria; order Sphingomonadales; family Sphingomonadaceae; genus Sphingomicrobium. The sequence continues at coordinate 2,476 of JALYIX010000136.1, forward strand.
GCTTGCCACAGCGGCCAATCTGTAGGACAGCAGAAAAACCGGTTTGGTTATAAGGACAGCGTCGATGATTACCCGAATTCGCGAAGTTCGCCGAGCCCGCGGCATGACCCTCGATGACGTCGCCAAGGCCTGCAATCCCGCGACGACGCCCCAGACGGTCGGCCGCCTCGAAACCGGGACGCGCACCGTGTCGATCGGCTGGCTCAACCGGATTGCGGCAGCGCTAGGGGTCGATGCGTCGGAACTCGTCGACCGGCCCGACAAGGTCGAGCTGCCGGTGGTCGCCGTGCTTGGTCCCAACGGCGCTGCCGCGCCGCGCCGCAACGGCGTCGTCGTCCCACCCCATCCCGCCGCAGGCGAGGTCGCCATGACCGTCACTGCTTCGACCGGCGATTATCGCGCGGGTGACGAGGTCTGGTGCCTCCAGCTCGACCCGGAAGATTTCGGCCGGGCGATGAACCGTGACATCCTCGTCCCGCGTCCCGCCGGACGCTTCCTGTTCGGCCGCCTGATCGCGCGCGACGGGGACAAGCTCCAACTGCTCCCGCCAGGCGCCGGCGGTCGCCAGCAAGTGGTCAGTAACCCGCCCTGGATCGCCCTCGCCAAGCGGCTGGTGCGCGGTCTGTAAAGTCCCCCTACCCTTCGGTCATTGGCGGCGGGGGAAGCAGCAACAAGCAAGCGGCAGGCTGGTTTGCTCCTGTCCTCGCTGGCCTTGCAGACGTCGTGATGGGCTGTGCCGCATGTCCAGCGGGACATCCCCAGCATGATCGATTGCGCCACGACCGGGCTCGGCGAGTCTTGCCTAGCCGTTGCGCGCGTGGCATCGCGCGGCACCCGTCGCGCGGGCGCTTAGCTCAGTTGGTAGAGCGCTTCCTTTACACGGAAGATGTCGGCGGTTCGAGCCCGTCAGCGCCCACCACGCCGCGCCCCGCTCCGCCGCACTGGCACTGCGAGTGCCCGCCTTGCGCCTCCCCCCGCGCCTAGCCGCCGAAATCAAGCGCCGGGCGCAGTCCGGGCCGCTTCGCTAAATCGGCGCTCGCCCGCACCGGCCGGTCCAGCTCGGCTGAACCACACCCTAGACACCGATCGGCGTGGCGACCTCGGCGAAATAGCGACGCATCGCATTGCTTGTCGCCGGCGCCATCTCGACGAACACGCGGCGACCGTCGTGGGGGTCGGCACGGCGCAGCAGGAGGCCGCTGTCGGTCAATGTCTTGATCCAGCGCAGCGCGGTTGTCGCGGGCACGGCGGCGGCGATGCACAGGCTCGAGACCGGCACCCGGACCTGCGCAATTTCGGCCTGGGTAAGGTCGAGCAGCATGTCCCACGCGGGATCGGCGAACAATTCGTCGGTGAAATAACGACTGCGCAGGCGTCGGGCGCGGATGATCGCGCGAAGTTGTTCCTGCGAAACCTGGGGCGCGGCGTCGATCCCGCTCGCCGAAAAATCGGGCTTGCTCAATCCGCCGGGGGGATGGGCGGCGGTCGTCCCCGGGCCATTCGACAGCCGGGCAAGCGTCGCGGCGATCCGGCCGACCTCGTCGGTCAGTTGTCGCAGCCGCGTGGCGCTATTGTCGCTGGCGACGTCGGACAGCCGCGTGCCCTGCGCCGGACGCGACAGCGCAAGAGCAAGCGTTGCCGCCCGCGTGGCGATCTCCGTGCCACGACCATCATCGACGAGCAGGTCGACGCAGCCGCTCGCCAGTCGCGCCGAAACGACATCGAGCATGGCCGGCGAAGCGCACACGATCGCCGCATATCGTCCAGCCTTCGCGTCACCGTCGATGCGGTCGAGCAGTCGATCGAGCGGTGCGCCCTCATCCTCGTCGAGTTCGACCCACACCGCGCTCGAGCGCACTTGCCGATCGATGCGCTCGACCGCGTCGCCGACCGAGACCGCCGCCGCGAGGCGCATGCCCGCTGCTTCGACCTGGCCAATGGCACGGGCGCGGGCGGCGCTGCTGCTGCCGACGACGATCATGGGCGCGAGACTGGGCGACGCGGCGAGCGTGGGCCCAGCCGCCAGACGGCTGTCATATTCCATTGAGAAGCACCCTTTTGAAAGAAGGTACCGAGCGAAGTGGTGCATAGCCGAAAATGGAGGAAAGTTTGCGTGAATTATATCCGTACCGGCTGGATCGTTGCGATCCCGAAAGGAGCGCCCGCTAACCGGAACCGGCGAAAGGTGATTGGCGTCATGAGTTGGGACCGGACCGCAGCGATTGCTGAGGCGCGCTGGCTTGGAGAATTGGCTGATGCTTTGCGCGACGCCGAGCGGCTCACCACGTCACTCGCCCGGTGGCGTTCCGGTTCGGCCGAAGCGGTGGCGCTGCGGACGCGGATCAAGGCCGCGCGCAGTGAAGTCCACGCGCTCCAGCATCGCCTGTTCGCCGCTGGACGGCCGACCGAACCCGATCCGTTATGGACGGTGGCGGGCGATTACGGACCTCGACCCGATCAGACGCCCTGATCCGAGCCCTTGCCGTCGTCTTGCGCCGCAAGATAGGGCGCGATCGGCGGCGCGACCCAGCCCCCCGTGGCGCAAAAGCCCGAATTCAGAAAGCGCGGCTTGCCATAGCGGAGCGGCTCTCCATCGGGGCCGTCGACCCGCCCGCCGGCGCCAAGCAAGATCGCGTGACCGGCGGCCGTATCCCACTCGCTGGTCGGGGAAAGGCGCGGATAAATGTCGGCTTGCCCTTCGGCGACGAGACAGAATTTGAGGCTCGATCCGACCGAGACATGGCCGCAGTCGCCAATCGCTAGTTCGAGATAAACCGCAGTCGCCTGATTGAAGTGCGACTTGGAGGCAACCGCGGCGCGACGCTCGCCGAGCGGTCGGGTGCGGATCGCAACCCGCTCGCCGGCGCGCTCGGTGAAGGCAATGCTGCCGACAAGCGCACCCCACAACTGATCCAGCGCCGGTCGGTACACCACCCCGAGCCGCGGCGTGCCGTCTTCGATCAGCCCGATGTTGACCGTGTAATCGTCCCCGCCCCGCACGAATTCCTTCGTTCCGTCGAGCGGATCGACGAGGAAGTAGATTCTGTCATGCGCCGGGATGCGGCCCGCCGCGACTTCCTCCTCGGCGATGACCGGGACGCCCGGCGCGACCTTCATCAGCGCGTCGAGGATGATCGCCTCGGCGGCGCGATCGCACACGGTCACTGGCGAAAGGTCGGCCTTGGTTTCGACGTCGAACCCCTCCGCACACAACCGCACGATCTCGGCGCCGGCCGCCCGCGCCGCGACAACGCACGCCTCAAGCAGTGCCACGCGATCCTCGATCATCCGGCGGCGCTCAGCGGGGTGCCATGCGGATCCCGCCATCGAGGCGGATGCTCTCGGCGTTGAGATAGCTGTTCTCGACGATAAACACCGCCAGCCGGGCATATTCCTCGGCCTTTCCGAGCCGCTTGGGGAATGGCACCTGCGCCCCCAATGCGTCCTGTACCTGCTGCGGCATCATCGCCACCATCGGCGTCTTGAACACGCCCGGCAGGATCGTGTTGACCCTCACCCCGTCGTTCATCAGGTCGCGCGCGATCGGGAGTGCCATCGCCAGCACGCCGCCCTTCGACGCCGAATAGGCCGCCTGCCCGATCTGCCCGTCCTCGGCGGCGACCGAAGCGGTGTTGATGATCACCCCGCGCTCGCCCTCGTCGCCGAGCGGCTCCGCCCCGACCATGCCATAGGCGGAGAAGGCGATGCAGCGGAACGTGCCGACCAGGTTGATCCCGATCGCCAGCTCGAACTGGTGCAGCGGATAGCGCTTGAGCTCCCCCGAAGCCTTGTCCTTGCCCACGGTCTTGACCGCATTGGCGACCCCGGCGCAGTTGACGAGGATGCGTTCCTGGCCATGCGCCGCCCGCGCGCGCTCGAACGCCGCGCCGACCTTTTCGTCGCTGGTCACGTCGACTTCGCAGAACAGCCCGCCGATGTCACTTGCGACCCGCTCGCCGCGCTCGACGTCGCGGTCGAAGATGGCGACCTTGGCGCCCTTCGCCGCGAGCGCCCGCGCAGTCGCTTCGCCCAGCCCCGATGCGCCGCCGGTAACGACCGCCGCCTGTCCCTCGATGATCATGAAAACCTCCCTGGATGGTGATGAAAAGGGTCAGGCGCCGATCAGCTCGCGGCCGATCAGCATTCGCCGGATCTCGTTGGTACCCGCGCCGATGTCGAGCAGCTTGGCATCCCGCAGGAAACGTTCGACCGGCCAGTCCTTGGTATAGCCCGCGCCGCCGAGCGCCTGCACCGCCTCGCCCGCCACCTTGAACGCGCTTTCGCTGGCGAGCAGGATCGCGCCCGCCGCATCGAACCGCGTGGTCTTCCCCGCATCGCAATTCTTCGCCACCGCATAGACATAGGCCCGCGCCGAATTGAGCGCGACATACATGTCGGCGACCTTGGCCTGGATCAGCTGGAAACCGCCGATCGGGCTCCCGAACTGCTTGCGCTCGCGGACGAACGGCAGGACGACATCGAGGCACGCCTGCATGATCCCGAGCTGAATCCCGGCGAGCACGGTGCGCTCATAGTCGAGCCCGCTCATCAGCACCCCGACACCGCCATTCTCCGGGCCCATGACCTGTTCGTCGGCGACGAAGCAATCGTCGAATACCAGTTCGCTGGTGGGCGAACCGCGCATGCCCATCTTGTCGATCTTCTGCCCGATCGAGAAACCGGTGATGCCCTTTTCGATGAGGAAGGTCGTGATCGCCCGGCTCGCCTTGGCGTCGGGACCACCGGTCTTGGCATAGACCACGAGAACGTCGGCATAGGCGCCGTTGGTAATCCAGAATTTGGTGCCGTTGAGCCGATAGCCGCCCGCGACCTTCTCGGCGCGAAGCTTCATCGAGACGACATCGGACCCCGCCCCCGCCTCGCTCATCGCCAGCGCGCCGACATGCTCGCCGCTGATCAGCTTGGGCAGATACTTCCGCTTCTGTTCGTCATTGGCCCAGCGCCGCACCTGGTTGACGCACAGGTTGGAGTGCGCCCCATAGCTCAAGCCCACCGAAGCCGAGGCCCGCGCGACTTCCTCCTGCGCGACGACATGCTCGAGATAGCCCAGGCCCAGCCCGCCCCACTCCTCCTCGACCGTGATCCCGTGCAGCCCAAGCGCGCCCATCTGCGGCCATAGCTCGATCGGGAAGCGGTCGGCGGCGTCGATCTCGGCGGCGAGCGGCATGATCTTGTCGGTTGCGAAGCGCGCGGTGGTCTCGCGGATGGTGTCGGCCATCTCGCCGAGGTCGAAGTCGAAGTCGGGCATAGTCTCTCCTGTGCGCGCCCGGCTAGCAGAGCGCAAAGCGTTTGAACAAGCGCGGCGCGAAGCTTATGTGCACCGCAACAAAGCTTCAGGAGCGCGCACCATGGCCACCGACCCGATCGTTATCCTCTCGACCGCGCGCACCCCGATGGGCGCGATGCAGGGCTCGCTTTCGGACGCTTCCGCCACCGACCTCGGTGCCACCGCGGTCCGCGCCGCGGTCGAGCGCGCCGGGGTTTCGGCCGATGCGATCGACCGGATCTACATGGGCTGCGTCCTTCCCGCCGGGCTCGGCCAGGCCCCCGCGCGCCAGGCGGCGATCAAGGCGGGGCTCCCCAAGTCGGTCCAGGCGACGACGGTCAACAAGGTCTGCGGGTCGGGCATGCAGACCGTCATCATGGGCGCCGAAGCGCTGATGGCGGGCAACGCCGACCTGATCGTCGCGGGCGGCATGGAGTCGATGACCAACGCGCCCTACCTTCTCAAGAAGCACCGCGCCGGCGCGCGCATCGGCCATGACAAGGTCTACGATCACATGTTCCTCGACGGGCTCGAGGATGCCTATGAGGAAGGCCGCGCGATGGGCAGCTTCGCGCAGTGCACCGCCGACGAATATCAACTGACCCGCGAGAATATGGACGAGTTCACGCTCGCCTCGCTGACCCGTGCGAAGGCCGCGATCGACAGCGGCGCGTTCAAGGACGAGATTGTCGCGGTGACGATGAAGGGCCGCAAGGGCGATGTCTCGGTCGACACCGACGAGGCGCCGGGCAAGGCGATGCCCGACAAGATCCCGGGCCTGAAGCCCGCTTTCGCCAAGGACGGCACGATCACCGCCGCGACTTCGTCGTCAATCTCGGACGGCGCCGCCGCGGTCGTGCTGATGCGCGAGTCCGATGCCACCGCGCAGGGCCTCAAGCCGGTCGCGCGGATCGTTGCCACTGCTGCGCATGCCCGCGAGCC
>JALYIX010000137.1 GCA_030775565.1 Pseudomonadota bacterium
CTGTGTGAGCGACAAATCCTTATTGGGTCCGCCCATCACAACGTCCGCGTCGGCATCACCTTGACCGTCGTCCTCCCAGAAACACACGGGGCAAATCTCATAGGTAGCCCGTTCACCAACGGTGCGATTGCCGCAGCACGGGCAAGGGTAAAAGGGCGGGACCGAAGAGTTCATGGCGTGAGCATGACGTTGGCGGCTTATGTCCGCAAGTTGGGTGGGAAATGGACCTAAGCCTACGACCGTTTAGCGATGACGGCATTGTATTTCGCTGCATAAGCTTCAGCAGTGTGGCGCTCTCGGCGACAGGCGTCAGTCGTCGTGTCGGAGGTGCCATCGAGGAGTCGGGTTCGGTGATTGGAAGTAGACTGCCCATTTGGAACGGAGCCGCTTAAGCCGCCAACCATAAGAAGGCGATTGTCCCCTCTCGCGAAGGCAGCCTCGGCGTCGGTCTCGGCATCTTGATGCGAAAGCCTGTCGATTACTTCGCAACGCGCACCCGGCGTAGATGTGCAGCCGCTCAACGCGACGAGACCAACCAGAATTGCTCGTTTCATGCACCCAGTTAACAGGTTGTCGCCAACGACGGCAAATGGGGCGATAGCTGAACGACCGCTTATGCCGATTGTTGCCAAAGGGGATAGCCGACCGTCCGCTCTTGGGATCATCGCCCAGTCGGTCGAAGTGCATGCAAAAGCTTTGAGGGAAAAGTTCGCAATCGACTGACGGCTCAGGGCACGATCAGGCGTGGACGAGGTGGCAAAACTCGCGAACTTTTCAAGAAATCAGCGTACTGTGGCTGATTTGCAGTCCTCTACGTCACCACTCCGCCATCGGGCCGCGCATGGTGGCGCTCTCTTAGCGGCTGCGGGGACCAGTGCAAGCGACGGTGGACCGCGGCCTGCACTGGCCCGAAGCTAAAATTTCGCGCTGACCTCGACACCGATCATCCGCCGCTGGCCGGGCGAGATGAACGAACCGCCGAACTCGATCGCCGGGATGACCTCGTTCAGATATTTCTTGTCGAGAAGATTATTGGCGAAGACCGCGATCGACGAACCGCCGCGCTCGATGCCGATGCGGCCGTTGAGCACCCCGAACGCGTCGCGCCGAGCCTTCACATAATTGGCGTTGCCGACGAACCCGGGCAGGGCGAGCGCGGAAATCGGCAGCAGGCCCGAGAAGATCGTCGGCCGTTCCTGCGCCTGGACGGTGTGGAACCAGGTCGGCCCGGTCACGCGATAGTCGGCGCGCAGCAGCAGTTTGGTGCGGTCGGCGATCGGCACGTCGGCCTGTGCGCCGAAGTTGATCGTGTAATCGGCGGTGTAGGGCGACTTGTTGCCGACGGTATAGGGCCGCGACGAGTTCTGCTTGATCTTGCTGTCGGTCTTGTTGAACGATCCGAAGACCTTGAGCCAGTCGACCGGACGCGCGTCGAGGTTGACCTCGAAACCCTTCAGATCGACCCGGTCGATGTTGGACACGACCCGCAGCAAGCCGAAGCTGCCAACGAAGAATTCGAAGAACTGCATGTCGCGGACGCGGGTATAATAGCCGGCGAGATCGTAATTGACCCGGCCGCCGAGGACCGAGCCCTTGATTCCCGCCTCGAACGAGCTCGACCGCTCCTTGCGGAAATTGTCGTTGATGATCACCCCGGCATTGATCGTTCCCGGGGTGACGCCGTCGTTGAACGCGCCGTTGACCGTCGCCGACGAGCCCTGGTTGTTGAACCCGCCGGCTTTGAAGCCGACCCCCCAGTCGGCGTAGAGGTTGGTCCGCGCGTTCGGCTTGTAGCTCAGCGACAGCTTGGGCTCGAGCTGCTTGAAGGTCGCCGACTTGGGGACGATCGGGCCGAACGCCTGGCCGGGATTGATCGGTCCCCCGGTGATCGGGTCGGTGGCGACCGGCACTCGGGTTTCGACGTGGCGCTGCTCGATGTCATAGCGCAGCGCGAGGCCGAGCTTGAGCTGGTCGGACAGGGCATAGTCGGTCGAGCCGAAGCCGGCGTAGACGTTGGTGCTGAACTGGTCGGCGAACAGCTGCGAGGTGGGGTTGGTCGAGCCCGGCGCATTGTAGAGATTCTTGAGCACCCCCTGGCCGAGATCGGCGCCGAGGCTGACCCCGACCAGCCGGTCGATGTGCAGGTAATAACCGCCCAACTGCCACTGGAAGGGCCCCGGCGCGGTCGAGGCGAAGCGCACTTCGCCCGAATAGTCGCGCTGGTTGCGGACCTGGTATTGCGTGCCGTCGCACGTCGTCGGCGAGTAAGCGCCGAAGGTCGAGCCATTGGCGGGAGCGAAGATGAACGGCACCGGGATCGCGCCGATGAAGTCGGGCTGGTTCAAGGGAAAGCCGGTCAGCGCCGCGGTCGTCGCGAAGCATTTGTTGAGCACGGCGATATTGGTCGCATTCGCCGGCGCGCCGAGCGCGGGTGCGATATAGCGCGCGAAATCGGCCGAGGTGCCGTCGGCAACGAGGTTCTGCTTGATGTCGGAGTAGAGCACCCAGCCGGTCATCTTGATCCCGCCGAGGTCATGGTCGAGCTTGGCCGAGGCCTCGATCGTGCGCTGGTCGTTGGTCGGGCGGATGTTCGAATAATAGCCGAACGGATGGTCGTTGACGTTCTCGTAGAAGGCCGGGTTGACCCCGGCGAAGTTGATGATGTGGAACGACGAGTTGAAGTTGATCGAGGCGCCCGACAGCTTGGCGTAGCGCGCCTTGAGGTCGAGCGTCGTCGCGGGGTCGAGCTGGGCGACGATCCTGCCGTCGATGCCATAGACCTTCTGGTCGTCGATCGTCTTCGAATTAAGGAAGCGGTTGCGGTAGAAGCCGTCGGTCTTGCGGAAATTGCCCGACAGGACGAAGCCCACGCCAGGCCCGATCGGGCCGGCGACATAGGCCGAGCCGTTCCACGTGTTCTGCTCGGCATAGCTGGCGCGGAAGCCGCCCTCGAAATGATTGCCGGGCTTGATCGTCGACTGGACGATCGCACCGGCGGCGGCGTTGCGGCCATAAAGCGCGCCTTGCGGACCTTTCAGGATTTCGACCTGGCGCAGCGTGCCCTGGTCCTCGTTCAACTGCGCGGTGTTGGTCTTGAGAATGCCGTCGACGATGAGCGCGACCGAGCTTTCGGCATCGCGCGCGCCGTTGATTCCGCGGATGTTGATCTGGGTGTCGCCCGCTTCGGCGGTACCGGTGACGATCGTCACACCCGGGGTCAGCTGGACGAAGTCGGCAGCGGTCTGCGCCCCAGTCTTGGCCAGCGTGTCGGCGCCAAGCACGGTGACAGAGGCTGGGACGTCGATCAGCCGCTCGTTCTGACGCCGCGCGGTCACGACGATGTCGGCATCCGCGGGGGCCGCCGCCGGTGCCACTCCACTCACCGCCGCGGGCTGGGCAAGAGCGGGCGAGGCAAGCGTGACAAGGCCGACAGCAAGCGCGATTCGCGACGTGAACATCGTTGGTCCCCCATTTGGAACGGCGGCCGTTGCCGCTCGAACATCGGGGGATTGTATCCAAATTACCGGCAATGTCCATTCGATTGCGTCGCACAACCGAACTTTGTGTCCACCGTCCGCGCGGCCGAGCCACGCGGACGGGGATGATGCCGCCTAGTAGCGGTAGTGGTCGGGCTTGAACGGACCGGCTTGCGACACGCCGATATAGCTCGCCTGCGCCTCGGTCAGCGTGGTCAGCTTGACCCCCAGCTTGGCGAGGTGAAGCTGCGCGACCTTCTCGTCGAGATGCTTGGGCAGGACGAAGACGTCGTTCTTGTAAGTGCCCGGCTTGGTCCACAGCTCGATCTGCGCGAGGACCTGGTTGGTGAAGCTCGACGACATCACGAAGCTCGGGTGACCCGTCGCACAGCCGAGGTTCACCAGCCGGCCCTTGGCGAGCACGATGATCTTCTTGCCGTCGGGGAATTCGACCAGGTCGACCTGTGGCTTGACCTCGGTCCACTTCATGTTGCCGAGCGCGGCGATCTGAATCTCGCTGTCGAAGTGACCGATGTTGCAGACGATGCTCATCGGCTTCATCGCGCGCATATGGTCGAGCGTGATGACGTCGGCATTGCCGGTCGCGGTGCAGAAAATGTCGGCGCGGGTGACCGCCTCCTCCATCGTCACGACCTCGAACCCCTCCATCGCCGCCTGCAGCGCGCAGATCGGGTCGACTTCGGTGACGAGGACGCGCGCGCCGCCGTTGCGCAGCGACTGGGCCGAGCCCTTGCCGACATCGCCGAAGCCGGCGACGACCGCGACCTTGCCGGCGAGCATGACGTCGGTCGCGCGACGGATCGCGTCGACCAGCGATTCCTTGCAGCCGTAGAGATTGTCGAACTTCGACTTCGTCACGCTGTCGTTGACGTTGATCGCGGGGAAGGGGAGCTTGCCCTGCTTGCTGAGCTCATAGAGGCGGTGGACGCCGGTGGTGGTTTCCTCCGACACGCCCTTGATGGCGGCGACGGTCTTGGTGAGGTAGCCCGGGCGATCCTTGAGAAAGCGAGTCAGCGTCTTGGCGAAGATTTCCTCTTCCTCGTTCGACGGCGTGAACAGCGCCTCGCCGGCCTCGACCCGCGCGCCCCACAGCGCGAACATCGTCGCGTCGCCGCCGTCGTCGAGGATCATGTTGCAGGTCTGGTCCTGCCCCCAATCGAAGATGCGGACGACGTAATCCCAATATTCCTCGAGCGTCTCGCCCTTGATCGCGAACACCGGAACGCCCGACGCGGCGATCGCGGCGGCGGCATGGTCCTGGGTCGAATAAATGTTGCACGACGCCCAGCGGACGGTCGCGCCCAGCGCAGTCAGCGTCTCGATCAGGACGGCGGTCTGGATCGTCATGTGGAGCGAGCCGACGATGCGCGCGCCGGTCAGCGGCTTCGACGCGCCGAATTCCTCACGCAGCGCCATCAGGCCGGGCATCTCGGTCTCGGCGATATTGATCTCGGCGCGGCCGAAGTCGGCGAGGGCGATGTCCGCGATGACATAGTCACGCTCTAGGGTCGTGGTAGCCATGGTGATTATTCCTTTAGAAGACGGTGATTAGGCGACAGCAGCTTTCAGCGCGTCGGTGAGGTCGGTCTTTTCCCAAGGGAAGAAATCGCCCTCCGGGGTGCGGCCGAAGTGGCCGTATGCGGCGGTCTTCGAGTAAATCGGCTTGTTGAGGCCCAAGTGCGTGCGAATGCCGCGCGGGGTCAGCCGGCCGAGCGCCTCGATCTTGCCGATCGCAGCCTCGAGCACATCGTCGCCGACGGTCCCGGTGCCGTGCGTGTCGACATAGAGCGATAACGGCTCGCTGACGCCGATCGCATAGGCGAGCTGGATCGTGCAGCGCGTCGCATAACCCGCCGCAACGATGTTCTTGGCGAGGTAGCGCGCCATATAGGCCGCCGAGCGGTCGACTTTGGTCGGGTCCTTGCCGCTGAACGCGCCGCCGCCATGCGGTGCCGCGCCGCCATAGGTGTCGACGATGATCTTGCGCCCGGTCACCCCGGCGTCGCCATCGGGCCCGCCGATCTCGAAGCTGCCGGTCGGGTTGATGTGATAGACGGTCTCGGAAAGCAGGTTGCGGGGCAGGATATCGGCGACGACCTGCTTCACATAGGCGTGGAGTTCGGCTTCCTTGTCGCCCTCGTCATAGCCTTTGCCGTGCTGGGTCGAGACGACGATCGCGGTCGCCGCGACGGGGCGGCTCTCCTCGTAGCGCAGCGTAACCTGGCTCTTGGCGTCGGGTTCGAGGAACGGCGCCGAGCCGTTGTGCCGGTCGGCCGCCATGCGCTCGAGGATCTTGTGGCTGTAATAGAGGGTTGCCGGAAGCAGTTCGGGGGTCTCGTCCGACGCATAGCCGAACATGATCCCCTGATCGCCAGCGCCCTCATCCTTGTTGCCGCTCGCATCGACACCCTGCGCGATGTGCACCGACTGCGGGTGAAGGCGGTTGATGAACTCGAAGTTCTGCCAATGGAAGCCGTCCTGCTCATAGCCGATCCGGCGCACCGTATCGCGCGCGGCCTGTTCGACTTCTTCCTTCACGCCGGGCGCCCAGTTGCCATCGACATCCATGATACCCTCGCCGCGGATTTCGCCCGCAAGGACCACGAGGTTGGTGGTTGTCAGCGTCTCGCATGCGATGCGGGCTTCGGGATCCTTGGCGAGGAACAGGTCGACGATGGCGTCGCTGATCTGGTCGGCAACCTTGTCGGGATGGCCTTCGGAGACGGATTCGGACGTGAAGAGGTAGCTGTTGCGCATGGGCACCCAGTGAGTTGGAGCGGAGAGATACAGATATAACAATGTCGTTATATAGGGGTAGGCCGGAAGTCAAATCCTAGTCGAGGTTGGGCCTGAGCCAGCGGCGCGTTTCGTCGATCGGCACGCCTCGCCTCGCCGCATAATCGGCGACCTGGTCCTCGCCGATCCGCGCCACCCCGAAATAGCTCGCCTGCGGATGCCCGAAGTAGAAGCCCGACACCGCCGCGGTCGGCAGCATCGCGAAATTCTCGGTCAGCGTGGCGCCCGTCGCATGGTGCGCGTCGAGCAGGTCGAACAGCGCGGGCTTGAGGCTATGGTCGGGACAGGCGGGATAGCCCGGCGCGGGGCGGATCCCGCGATACTGCTCCTTGATCAGCGCCTCGTTGGTCAGCTGCTCGCCCGGTGCATAGCCCCACAGGTCGCGCCGGACATGCTGGTGGAGCCGTTCGGCGAAGGCCTCGGCCAGCCGGTCGGCGAGTGCCTTCAACAGGATGTCGCTATAATCGTCGATCCCCGCCTTGAACCGCGCAAGATGCGGCTCGATGCCATGGATCGACACCGCGAACCCGCCGATCCAGTCGCCATCGGGATCGATGAAATCGGCGAGGCAATTGTTCGGCCGGCCCTCACGCTTGGCGATCTGCTGGCGCAGGAAGGGCAGGCGGACGAGGTCGTCGCTTTCGGCGAGCCCAAGATATTCGAGGCTGCCCAGTTCCTCCGGGCTCCACACGCCTTCGCCGTCGACGAACACATCGTCGCCATGGCGAACGCACGGCCACAGCCCGGCGACTCCCCGCGCCGTAAGCCATTTCTCCTTGACGATCTTGTCGAGCATCGCCTGCGCGTCGGCGAAAAGCGACCGTGCGCTTTCGCCGACCACCACATCGTCGAGGATCGCCGGATAATTGCCCGCCAGCTCCCACGCGCGGAAGAAGGGCGTCCAGTCGATCAGCTCGCGCAGATCGGACAGGTCCCAGTCGCGGAAGACATGCACGCCGGGCTTGACCGGGGCAGGGGGCTTCATCGCCATGTCGGCATGGAACGGGTTGGCGCGCGCCTTGCCCAGCGGGAGGAGCTCATTCTGCCCCTTGCCCTCGCGCGCGGCGCGGACCGCCTTGTAGTCCTTCTTGAAGCCCGCAACATACGCATCGCGCCCGGTGTCGCTGACCAGGCTCGTCGCCACGCCCACCGCGCGGCTGGCATCGAGCACGTGGAGCACCGGCCCGTCATAGGCGACGTCGATGCGCAGCGCGGTATGGACCTTCGACGTCGTCGCTCCGCCGATCAGCAGCGGCAGCCTCATCCCGGCCCGCTTCATCTCCTCGGCGACGGTCACCATCTCGTCCAATGATGGCGTGATCAGCCCCGACAGGCCGATGATGTCCGCATCTTCGGCGACCGCCGTTTCGAGGATTTTGGTCCACGGCACCATCACGCCCAGGTCGACAATCTCGAACCCGTTGCACTGCAAGACAACCCCGACGATGTTCTTGCCGATATCGTGGACGTCGCCTTTGACCGTGGCCATGACGACCTTGCCCTTGCCGCGCGCGCCGGGGTCCTTGGCCGCCTCGATATAAGGCAGCAGGTGCGCCACCGCCTTCTTCATCACGCGCGCCGACTTCACCACCTGCGGCAGGAACATTTTTCCCGAGCCGAACAGGTCGCCGACGACATTCATGCCGTCCATCAGCGGGCCTTCGATCACCTCGATCGGGCGCGGCGCGAGGAGGCGGGCCTGCTCGGTGTCCTCGACCACGAACGCGTCGATCCCCTTGACCAGCGCATGTTCGAGCCGCCGCGCGACCGGCCATGAGCGCCACTCCTCGGCCTGCTTTTCTGCAACCGCATCGGTCCCGCGATAGCGTTCGGCAAGCGTGATCAGCCGGTCGGTCGCGTCCTCGCGCCGGTCCCAGATGACGTCCTCGCACGCTTCGCGAAGTTCCTCGTCGATCGCGTCATAGACGTCGAGCTGCCCCGCGTTGACGATGCCCATGTCCATCCCCGCCTGGATGGCGTGGAAGAGGAACACGCTGTGCATCGCGCGGCGCACCGACTCGTTGCCGCGGAACGAGAAGCTGAGGTTCGACACCCCGCCCGAGATATGCACATGCGGGCAGCGCGCCTTGATTTCGCGGCACGCCTCGATGAAGTCGATCGCATAGCGGCGATGTTCGTCGATCCCGGTCGCGATCGCGAAGATGTTGGGATCGAAGACGATGTCCTCGGGCCGGAACCCGATCCCGGTGAGCAATTTATACGCCCGCTCGCAGATCTCGATCTTGCGCGCGGCGGTGTCGGCCTGACCCTGTTCGTCGAACGCCATGACGACGGCCGCGGCACCATACGCCATGATCTTGCGCGCCTGGGCGAGGAACTGCTCCTCGCCCTCCTTCATGCTGATCGAATTGACGATCGGCTTGCCCGACACGACCTTCAGCCCGGCCTCGATCACCGACCATTTCGACGAATCGATCATGATCGGCACGCGCGCGATGTCGGGCTCCGCGCCGATCAACTTGAGGAAGGTCGTCATCGCGAAATGGGCGTCGAGCAGGCCTTCGTCCATGTTGACGTCGACGATCTGCGCGCCGTTCTCGACCTGCTGCCGCGCGACCTCGACGGCGCGCGTATAGTCTCCGCCAAGGATCAGCTTCTTGAACGCGGCCGAGCCGGTGACGTTGGTGCGCTCGCCGATATTGACGAACTGCGCGACATTCTGGGTCATGATACTCTTTTCAGGCGGCGATGCGCATCGGGTCGATGCCGGCCAGCAATGTGTCGGTGCGCGCGGCGGCAGGCGCACGCGGCGCACGACCCGCCACCGCCCGCGCCATCTCGCGAATATGCGCCGGGGTCGTCCCGCAGCACCCGCCGACGACATTGACCAGCCCCTGGTCGGCCCACTCGCGCATGAAGCCCGCGGTGGTCACCGGCTGCTCGTCATATTCGCCAAGCTCATTGGGCAGGCCGGCATTGGGATAGGCCATCAGCAGCGTGTCCGCGGTCGCCGACAGGACCTGCACATGGGGCCGCAGATCGGGCGCGCCGAACGAGCAGTTTACCCCGATCGTGAGCGGCCGGGCATGACGCACCGACGCCCAGAAACTCTCGATCGAATGGCCCGACAGGTTGCGCCCGGTCTTGTCGGTCATGGTGAAGCTGATCATCAGCGGCAGTTCGCGGCCAAGCTGCTCCTGCGCCTCGAGCGTCGCGAAAATCCCCGCTTTCGCATTGAGCGTATCGAAGATCGTCTCGATCAGGATGAAGTCGACCCCGCCCTCGGCGAGCGCGAGCACTTCCTCGAGATAGACGTCCTTCAGTTCGTCGAACGTGATCGCGCGAAATCCGGGATCGTTGACGTCGGGAGAGAGCGACAGCGTCTTGTTGGTCGGCCCCAGCGCGCCAGCAACAAAGCGGGGCACGCCATTCGCCTCGAAGGCTGCATCCGCCGCTTCCCGCGCGATCTTCGCGGAAGCAATGTTGAGGTCGCGCACCAGATGCTCCGCGCCATAATCGCCCTGGCTGATCCGGTTGGCATTGAACGTGTTGGTGCACACGATGTCCGATCCCGCGGCGAGGTAAGCGTCGGTAATCTCGCGCACGATCTCGGGGCGGGTCAGCGACAGGAGGTCGTTATTGCCCTTCTGGTCATGCCCGGTGTCGATCGACCCGCGATAGTCGGCCTCGCCCAGCCCATAGGTCTGGACCATCGTTCCGAACGCACCGTCGGTGACGAGAATGCGCTTGGCGGCTTCGGCGCGAAACAGCGCGGCGGCGGGGGACGCAATCATGCGGCTTGCTCTCCAAAATGTTCGGCGCTGTCGTCCTTCGGGCGGACGCCGAGGAGGTGGCAGATCGCATAGGCCAGCTCGGCCCGGTTCAATGTGTAGAAGTGGAAATTGCGCTCGCCGCCCGCGTACAACTGGCGGCACAGCTCGGCCCCGATTGTCGCGGATACCAGCTGCCGCGCTGCGGGCAATTCGTCGAGCCCTTCGAACAACCGGTCCATCCATCCGGGAATTTCCGCGCCGCACAGTCCGGCGAACTTGCGAGTCTGCGCGACGCTCGTCACGGGCAGAATCCCCGGCACGATTTCCGCCGTGATCCCGGCCGCCGCCGCAGCATCGCGGAAGCGGAAGAAGCACTCGGGCGAAAAGAAGAATTGCGAAATCGCGCGGGTCGCCCCGGCGTCGATCTTGCGTTTCAAATTGTCGAGATCGGCCTGTCGCGTGCCCGCCTCGGGATGCATCTCGGGATAGGCCGCAACGCTGATCTCGAACGGGTGCAATTTCTTGAGGCCCAAGACCAGGTCCGCGGCATTCGCATAGCCTTGCGGATGCGGCGCGAACCGTTCGCCCATCACTGGCGGATCCCCGCGCAGCGCAACGATGTGCCGCACCCCGGCCGCCCAATATTGCTCGGCGACCTCGTCGATCTCCGCCTTCGACGCCTCGACGCAGGTCAGGTGCGCGGCGGCAGCCAGCGGCGTCTCGCGCTCGATCCTGGCCACCGTCGCATGGGTCCGCTCGCGGGTCGATCCGCCAGCGCCATAAGTCACCGACACGAACCGTGGACGCAGCGGCGCAAGCGTCTGGATCGACTCCCACAGGGTCGCCTCCATCTTCTCGGTCTTGGGCGGGAAGAATTCGAACGACACGCCGATGTCGCCGTGGAGGTCCGCGTACAAGGGCGTCATGCCGCCTTCACTTTCGTGCTTGCGCGGCGCGTCGCGCGCCACAATTTGATCGTCAATTCGCCGCCCGCAAGTTCGCGAACCTCGGCCAGGGCAAGCCCCGCCGCCGTCAGCCAGCTGGCCACCTGATCGTCGGAGAACCCGAGCCGGGCATGGGCATGCTCGATGCGCAATTCCTCGCGATCGTGGGGCGCGAAGTCGACGATCAGCAATTGCCCGCCCTCGGCCAGCAGCCGCGCGCACTCGGCGATGGCACTGGCCGGGGCGGGAAGGAAGTGGAGGACCTGGTGGATGGTGATCGTGTCCGCGCTGGCGTCGGGCAGCTGCAGCGCGTTGATGTCGCCCTGACGCAGCTCGACTGCTTGGCCGTCGAGCTTGGCTCGCGCCAGGCGCAGCATTTCGGGGCTGCGGTCGATCCCCGTCGCCTGCTCCGCTTCCGGCGCCAGCAGTTCGAGGATCCGTCCGGTGCCCGTCCCGATATCGATCAGCCGGCCGAGCTTGCCGCCGAGCATGGTGCTCATCGCGGCCTCGACTTCGCCTTCGGGCACATGCAGCGAGCGGATCTTGTCCCACTGCCCGGCATTGAGCGCGAACCAGCGCTCGGCCGCCGCCGAACGATCCGCCCGCACCGCCGCCAGCCGGGCCCGGTCGGCGCGAGTCCAGTGATCCCCCTTGGCCCCGGCGCCCGCATCGAGCAGGTTGAACAGCGGCACCGCCAGCGGCGAGGGCGCGCAGGTCAGGAAGATCGAACTCCCCTCGCGGCGCTTCAACGCCAGCCCGGCATCGACCAGCACCTTGATGTGGCGCGACACGCGCGGCTGGCTCTGGCCGAGCACCTGCGCAATCTCGCCGACCGACAGCTCCATCTCGCGCAGCAACTGCACGATGCGGAGTCGCGACGGGTCGGCAAGCGCACGGAAAACGTCGAGCAAGGGCATGTGCCGATATAAGGATATCTTTATATGCGGGTCAAGCGCCATCCCGCCGGACCGTCGCTCCGCTTGCCACGTGCTGGCATGACGGGAGGCCGATCACCGCGGCGGACCGCGCTCTTCCTCAGCCGGCGAGAAGCCGGGCGGCGTCGCGGGCGTGGTAGGTGAGCACGCCCGACGCCCCGGCGCGCTTGAACGCCATCAGCGTCTCG
Organism: Pseudomonadota bacterium; assembly: GCA_030775565.1. GTDB lineage: Bacteria > Pseudomonadota > Alphaproteobacteria > Sphingomonadales > Sphingomonadaceae > Sphingomicrobium. The sequence goes on from JALYIX010000137.1 coordinate 12,095, forward strand.
AGGATCAGCGCGTCGCGCTCGCCTGCCCCGGCGGCCGCGGCGGCCTCGATCATCGCATATTCGCCCGACACGGCGTAGGCGAAGGTCGGCACGCCGAACCTGTCCTTCACCCGGGCAAGCACGTCGAGATAGGGGAGGCCGGGCTTGACCATCACCATGTCGGCGCCCTCGGCGAGGTCCAGGGCGACTTCGCGCAGCGCCTCGGCGCCGTTGGCGGGGTCCATCTGGTAACCGCGCTTGTCGCCCTTGAGGAGCCCGCGCGAGCCGACCGCGTCGCGGAACGGACCATAGAAGGCCGAGGCATATTTCGCGGCATAGGCCATGATCGCGACGTTGCGGTGGCCCTCGGCCTCGAGTGCGGCGCGGATCGCCCCGACGCGGCCGTCCATCATGTCCGACGGGGCGACGATGTCGGCGCCGGCGGCCGCCTGGACGAGCGCCTGGGCGACGAGTTGTTCGCTGGTCTCGTCGTTGAGGACGTAGCCGGCTTCGTCGGTCAGCCCGTCGTGGCCGTGGGCGGTGTAGGGGTCCAAGGCGACGTCCGTGAGGATGCCGATCTCGGGTACCGCGTCCTTGATGGCGCGGATCGCCCGGCACATGAGGTTGTCGGGATTGAGCGCTTCCTCACCGCGTTCGCTGCGCAGATGGGCCGGGGTGTTGGGAAACAGCGCGAGGCACGGGATGCCGAGGTCGCGGGCTTCGCGCGCGCGCTCGGCGAGGCGATCGACGGTCCAGCGGCTGACCCCCGGGAGGGTGGCGACCGGCTCCTCACCATTCTGCCCTTCGGCCACGAACAGCGGCCAGATAAGGTCGCTCGGGGTGAGGACATGCTCGGAAAGCATCGCGCGGATCCACGGGGCGGAACGGCCGCGGCGCATGCGCATGGCGGGGAAGGACGGCTGGGACATGGCCCGCCGGATAGCGCGCGAGCTTTAGAAGGGAAAGGCGTAGGCGGCGAGCAGGCGGAACTGGCCACGGGCTTCGTCGCGCGCCGAACCGATCGCGAACAGGTAACCGGTCTCGAGCTCGAGTTCACCGGGGCCGAGGTGGGGGACTTCGGTCTTGGCGATCGGGCCGGCGAAATGATGCCCGCCCTCGTCGCCGCCGAGGTCACCGAACGCGGCGGCGCCAAGACGGAATTCGCCGATCAGTTCGACGTCGGCCGAGGCGGCGTAACCGAAGGTCACCGGGGCGCCGCGGACCATCTCCCGCTCGGCGATGAGGTTGAGGCGGGCGTCCACCTTGCCCGCGCGTTTTTCGAGAAGGAGCTTGGTTTCGATCTTGTCGGGGCCGTGGCGGGCCGCTTCATACTCGCCATAGAGCGCCGTATCGACGCCGCCGATCCGGCCAAGGGTGTGGATCGCCTCGACCGCGAAGGCTGATACTGGGCGGGGACCGCCGGGCTCGCGCTCGAGTTCGGTCAGGAGCGCGGCGCGAAAACGCTTCGAAAAGCCGTGCGATGCTTCGAGGACGAGGGCCTCTTCGCCGTCGGCGGTGCGCCCGCCGAGACGGCCATAGCGCGTTTCGAATTCTGTCTCATGGGGTTCGACAGTCGCACCATAGACTTCTTCCCCCAGCCCGGGGAGGGCGGACGCTGGTGTCGAGAAAAGGGCAAGCACGGCGGCGGCGCACAAGGCGAAAGGTCGGATAGTCATGAAATGATCTGCTAACGATAATGGTTCTCATTTTCAAGAGGGTTCACGCGACCATCATGCGCTGCGTTCGCCACGTCCCGCGCCGGTAATAGATGATAGCCATGACGAGGTTCGCAAAGGAGGCGACGGGAAGGCTTAGCCACAAGGCGTCGGCGCCAAGGAGCGGCTGCATCAGCGCCGCGAAGCCGATGCGGATCGGGAGCAGGCCGACGGCGAGGATGACGAGCGGCGCGACGACCGCCCCGTTGGCACGCATCGTCCCGAACAGGACCATCGTCACGCCGAACAACAGATAGCCCCACGTACCGAGCAGCTGGATATGCCGCGCGATCGGCGTTGCCGGACTGGCATGGCCGAGGAACAGCGCCAGCACCGTGCGATCGGCGAGCGCAAGAAGGACGACCATGACCCCGGTAATCGTGAGCGTGATCAGCACACCCGAGCGGGTCACGCGGCCGACCCGTTCCCATTTGTTCGCGCCGATGTTCTGCGCGACCATCGTCGAGACCGCCGCACCGACCGCCATCGCCGGCATCTGGACATAGGTCCACAGCTGCAGCGCGACCCCGAAGGCCGCGGTCGTCGCGACCCCGTGACGGTTGACGAGCCCGAACATCGTCATCGCCGAGGCCGACACGGCGATCATCTGCAGCCCCATCGGCAGCCCCTTGGTGACGATCGTCCCGAGCAGCGCCCGGTCGGGGCGGAGATAGGAAAGTTCGCGGCCGCGCAGGCGCAGCGGCAGGTCGCGCAGGTAGAGCGTCGCGATCAGCGCGGCGAGCGCGGCGTAGTTGGCGATCAGCGTGGCGGTCGCCGAGCCGGCGATGCCGAGCCGCGGGAACGGGCCGATGCCGTTGATGAAGAAGGGGTTGAGACCGCTGTCGAGGACCACCGACAGCAACATGAACCACAAGGGCGTCAGGCTGTCGCCCGAGCCGCGCAGGCTCATCATCAGCATCGTCAGCATGAGCGCGGCGGGCAGGCCGAGGAAGATCACGCGCAGATAGGCGAGCGCGAGCGGGGTCACCGCAGGCGGCGTGGCAAGCGCGGCCAGGATGTGTCCGGCGAACAGATAACCAAGCGCGCTCAAGAGGATCGACAGCAGGGCAAAGGCGCCGAAGGCAGTCCCGAGCACCCGGCGCGCGCCGTCGACGTCGCGGCGGCCGAACGCCTGGCCGATGAGGATCGTCGCCGCCATGCCGAAACCGAACACGAAGGCGAGCATCAGGAACATGACGGTGTTGGCGTTGGACGTCGCGGCGAGCGCGTCCTCGCCAAGCAGGCGGCCGATCCAGATCGTGTTGATCGAGCCGTTGAGCGATTGGAGGATCGAGGAGCCCAGCGTCGGGACCATGAAGGCGATGAGGGTTCGGGTGATCGGGCCCTGCGTCAGGTCGCGCGCGCCGGCGCGGGTTGGCGGGGCCGACTCCTGGACCGTGGGTTCGGAGTCGGCCATTTCAGCCCAAGCGCGCCAGCGCGGCGGAGAGCCGCTC
>JALYIX010000138.1 GCA_030775565.1 Pseudomonadota bacterium
CTATTGCGAGGGTCGCCATGGCGGCGAACGGCCGCAGGCGAAAAGCCGCGAGCACGACCAACGGCGCGAGCATGAACAGCCTCAGCCTTTGCGCTTGGTCAAAGACGAGAGCAGTGAGCATGAGCCCAAGCAGGGGAATGCCGAGCGCTTCGATCCAATGCCATCCGCCGGAGTGGTGTTCGGATCCTTGGCGAAGCGTGAGCAGGAGCGGCGCGACGATGAGGAGGCCGAGCACGTGCCAACCGTACCAGGACATGAACCCGGCCAACGGCGCCGTACCCCCGGTCAAGTCAAGCCAGGCGGCAGCGAGCGCGGCCGTCACCGCCGGCACGATCATCGCGGTCACCGTGAAACGGCGGATCGTGGTGTTTGCGAATGCCCCGTCGAACGCTGTGCTGCGCACCGCGATCCCGACAACGGCGGCGATTTCGAGCGCATTGAGGACGCCGGACAGCGCGGCGGTCAAGACGGGCTCGCCCGCCGCCAGACCGGCCAGCATGATGCCAAGGAAGCCGCCACCGAGCAGTGCCACACGATCAGGCGACGGGCGGCGCAGAAGGATTGCAACGGCAAGGCCATTGGCGAGCCAGATGCCCGCGACGCCGCGGGTCGAATTGGCCAGCGCAATACCGACCGAGGCGGTAACGACCATCATGAGTGTGAAGAGCAGTGCCTCAACGGCCAAGCGGCGATCCACCGCGACGGGTGGGAACGCGGCGCGCCAACCGTCGAGAAGGCTCGTTCCGCGCGGCATGCCGCCGCGCGAGGCAGGCAGGGCTGTCGCGTCGAGCGAAGCATCGCGATCGATGATGTCCGGGTCAGGTTCCGCAATGACGCTGACGATCGCCGCGAACGACGGATCGGTAGCTAGCCTCGTGCCCGTTTGAGCAATCGGCCCCAACGAGGAATCGGATTGTGCGCGAACCATGGGCGGAACATCCTGTGCGGCCGAGCGACGGGAATCCTCTTACCCCGATGCCCGTCTGCCGGCCCCATGGTGTTGGGTTCGTTTCGGTTCGTTCCTAGTCGACGACGTCGCGCTTCAGTCGCAGCGCGGCGAGCGCGCAGAGCAGCGCGGCGAGGAGATAAAAGGCGAGGCCGTAGAGCATCGCGTAGTGCAGGGAGGCGGTCCCGTAGGTCAGCCGCATCCGATCCGACAGAAAGCCGAAGATAAAGGTGCCAAATCCGATTCCGATTAGATTGTTGATGAGGAGGAAGCAGGCCGACGCGGTCGCGCGCTCAGCGGGCAGCACGAGTCGCTGGACCGCGCTGGTCACCGGACCGAGCCAGACGAGGCTGAACATGTAGGGAATGGTGAACAACAGCCATGCAGCTGACAGCGACGTGGTGGCGAGTGCCGCGGCATAGAAGGGCCCCGTCAGGAGGAAGGCGACGGCCGGGACAGCGGCGTCGGCACCGACCGAACGACCGCGCAGCCGATCGGCGATGACCCCGCCGAAATAGATGCCGGCGCTGCCACCGACCAGCACGATGCTGGCGAAATAGAGCGCCATGGCCGTGAGCGAAACGTGAAGATCGGCGACGAAATAGGATGGCATCCAGAAGGCCAGCCCATAACCGCAGATCGATGCCGAGGCGGCGCCGAATGCCAGCAGCCAGAAACTCGGCTTGCGAGCCAGCCGGGCGGCAACCGCGGCGAAGGAAGCCTCCGGCGGCCCGCCGGCGAGATGCGGAGCGTCGGGCAGGAACCGCTTAATCGCCCAGGCAATCGGCAGGCCGGCAATGCCGATCACGGCAAAGGCATAGCGCCAGTCGAGGTGGACGGTGAGCCACGCCCCGGCCACCAAGCCGAGCGCCGACCCGAGCGGAATGCCGAGCGAGAACAGGCCGAGCGACCGCGCACGCCGCTCGGGCGGCACGCTGTCGGCAATCAGCGCGTAGGACGGCGCGACGCCGCCAGCCTCGCCGATCCCGACGCCCATGCGCAGCGCGAACAGCTGCCAGAAGTTCTGGCCGAGACCGCACAGCGCGGTGAACAGGCTCCACACCGCGACCGAGGCGGCGATGACCCGGACGCGGCCCGAGCGGTCGGCTAGCCGCGCGAAGGGGATCGCCAGCGTGGAATAAAGCGACGCGAACGCGATCCCGCCCATGAGCCCGAGCTGGGTGTCGCTGAGGTGGAGTTCGGCCTTGATCGGGATCTTGAGGATCGCGAGCAGCTGGCGATCGAGAAAGTTGAACACATAAGCGAGCAGCAAAAGGGACAGCAGCAAGCCGTTGCGGGGGCGCAAGCCATTCCCCCCCGTCCCCGAACTGCCCCCGCCGCCAGCCTCACTGCCGCCGCCGCCGACGACGCCGCTCAGGATTCATATCCGATCGAGAAGATCTGGCGCGGATTGCTGTAGAAGGCGGTCGAACTGCCTTCCTTGCCGAACGACGAGCTGGAGCCGCTCGGGCCGGTCTGGTTGAAAGCCTGCCCCGTGAACGGGTCCACCCTGAAATACTTATAGCCTGACACGATACACCTCTTGTCGGTCAGGTTGCGCGCATGGACGCCAAAGGTCCAGTGCCGACCGCTACCGGTGCCGACGAATTGGCCGCGAGCAACGCACGCTCGGCCGTGGCCTTCGCTAGCGAAGGCACTGCGCGAGGGCGGCAAAGGCCGCCACGTCGGCTTCGTCATGGTAAAGGCCGAGCCCGATTCTAAGCACGTCGCCGCGAACATCGGTGATGCATCCCTCGCGGTGAAGCTGTTCGCACCAACCCGCGGCCCGGGGGCTGCGAAACGCGA
>JALYIX010000139.1 GCA_030775565.1 Pseudomonadota bacterium
GGCTTGCGCCATTGACGGGCCGCGATCCCCTCGACGCCGCGCGCGAATTGACGCGGCGAATGGAACAGCCCGAAGGCAAGGGCGAAGCCGACGAGTGGCGGCAACCATAGCGCTCCGGCAAGCGCAGCCGCGCTCGATACCGCCCGGACCGGCCGCCCGGCATTCCACAGCAGCGCGCAGGAGGTGAGCCCCGCCGCGATCGCGACCGGCGCCAGGAGCAGCAGCGCCACCGCGAGGGGCGGGATCGCGCCATCGACGATCACCGCGAAGAGCGCGTCGATCACGCCACGGTGAAGGACGACGGGGGCTGCAAGCAGTGCCAGCGCACTGCCATTGGCAATCAGTCCCGGTCCCGGCCAGTCCTCGCTGAAATGACCGATCGCCATCGCGAAGAACAGCAGCAGGGCCGCGCCCGGGATCGCCCACCACAGCGCCGCCGTCGCTCCGGCGAGCGCAAGATAAAAACCAACCGCCCGGACCCGCCGTGGCGAGCGAAGCAAGCCGAGCATGTCGAGCGCACCGTGCGGCAGGCCGAGCAACAGGATTGCGCCGCAGCACAATAGCGTCACGCCAGCACCGTCGAGCTTGAACCCAGCCGCGGCGGCAGCGAGCGTCAGGCCGGTGATTGCAGTATGAACCACGGCTCCGGCCGTGCCTTGGGTATCCAACGCCACGTCGACCGGGGAGTGAACCCCGGTCGACGCCGCGCTGTGCCGGATCGGCGATCGATCCGGGATCGAGGTCATGCGGCGTAGGGCGTCGTAACGCCGTCGGGCTCTGCCTCCGACTTGCGCACCGCGATGTTGTAGATCAGCACGCCAACGCCCGCCTTCGCGATGATGTCGGCGAGCGTGTAGCCAATCTGTACGGCCACTTCCGTCACCGACCCGCTCAGCGAGGTGTAGGGGATCATGTAGACGATCGGGTAGAAGCCCCACGACGCAAAGGTGAGCAGCCGCGCCTGCTTGACGAGGTGACGCACATTGTCTGGCTGCGACTCGATCGATTTGCCGAGCCCACCGAACAGCGACCACATGATGTAGGTGAACGGGATGGCCGACAGCGTCCCCCACAGCGCACGGGTCGCGTTGTTGGTGGCGATCTCGCCCGGATAACCGAGGATGATCATGAGCGCCGCTGCGAAGCCAAGCCGGGTCGCGCGGGACACCGTCTCGCTCTTCGACAGGCGCATCACCAGCACGAGTTCGACCAGCAGCAGTGGCACCGTCAGAAGCCAGTCGACATAGCGGTAGGCATCGACAAACCCGACGCCCGTCACCGTAACCACGCCGGCCTTCACGGTGTAGGCCGCATTCCAGCTCTCGAAGATGCGGTAGTAATGATAGGCGGCAATCGCCGTCACCAGACCCGAGATGGTGATCGCCGTCTTGTACGCATGACTGACTTGCGATCGACTGATCCACAGGAACAGGGTCGTCGCGGCCATTGCAGCCAGCGTGAAGGAAAAGGCATTGTAAACCAGCGAAAACTGGTTCGCGGTAAGATCCTGCATCATGTCGTCCTTGCTTGGCGAGCACGTTCTACGAAGAAGAATATGCTCGCACGCTCCCCGCCGGACGCTGCAATCGGCGAACAGACATTCGCATCGGACGATCGCATCAGCCCGGTTGTCGCACGGGGTGAAAGCCAAGAGGAAGGGTGCTCTCTCCTCGCGCGACGAGGGGCGTTTGGACCCGGCCAGGGCATCGGCGCCATACGGCTTTTAGGCCGTATCGGGGCGAGCCGCGCTAGAGCCCCGCCTCGACGGCAATGCGCACGGCGTCGGCAATGTTCGAGCTGTGCATCTTCTCGAGCAGCAACGCGCGGTGCATCTTCACCGTCTTCTCGCTCAGCGACAGGCGATGGGCGATTTGCTTGCTGCGATAGCCCTTGGCGATTTCTCGCAAGACCTGCGCCTGGCGTGGCGACAGCCTGCGGACCAGTTCGACCGCGAGATGATGGCGGGTCGACGAAGGCCCGATCGCTTCATGTTCGAGCTCGACCTGCGAGCCCATGAAATATTCCAGCTCGCCCGCCTGATCGAAGACCGGGGCAACCAGCACCGCGTTTCGGAACGGCTGTCCGCTGCGCTTGTAATTCAGAATCTCGACCAGCACCGGCTGGCGCCGCCGGATGCCGTCGCTGATCCGTTCGGTAAGCCAGGGCTCGGTATCCGGTCCGGCAAGGAAGCGACAATTACGGCCGATGATTTCGTCGGGCGCATATCCGGTGAGGTGGCAGAAGGAATCGTTGACGGCGATGATCGGGTTTTGCGGCTGGCGCGGATCGCTGATGACCGAGGCGATCGGACTGACCGCAATCGCGTCGATCAGCGGATGCCTCCGCATTCCTCCCTGCGACCTCATGAACACCCCTCCGCCGGTCACCCTAGCTGAGCGAGCGTGCCGCGTCACGCGCCTGCATCAAGGGGTGATCTTGGGGGGCGGCGCCGACAGGATGCCTGCTTGGCCCAGACGGTGGCCGGCGTTGGTCAGGGGATCACGACCTGGCGGACGGCGTGGCCACTGGCGAGCGTATCGAACAGCGCATTGATGTCGGCGAGCGGGGAGACCGAGGTCAGCAACCGCTCGACCGGCAGTCGCCCCGCGCGCCACAGGGCGAGATAGCGCGGAATGTCGCGCGCCGGGATCGCGCTGCCGAGGTAGCTGCCGATGATCGTCTTGCCGTCCGCAACAAGGCTCACCGCGGGGATCGAGAAGCGCTCCGCCGGGTTGGGCAGCCCGACGGTGACGACCCGCCCGCCGCGCCGCGCGAGGGCATAGGCGCGTTCGAGGACGCTGGCCTTGCCGACGGTTTCGATCACCACGTCGGGCGCAGCGACACCGTCCTCGTCGCCCGGCGCATAGGCTGCGGCGGCGCCAAGCTCGACCGCCAGCGCGCGCTTCTCCGCAACCGGGTCGATCGCGATGACCGGATTGCCGCCGCCCGCGACCGCGCCGAGCAACGCCGCCAGCCCGACCCCGCCAAGGCCGTAGATCGCAACGCTTTCGCCGGGCCGCAGCGCGGCAGAATTGAGCACTGCGCCGACCCCGGTCAACACCGCGCAGCCGAACAGCGCGGCGATCTCGGCGGGCACGTCGGGATCGATCCTGACCGCCGAGCGGCGGTCGATGACGGCATGGTCGGCGAAGGCCGAGACGCCAAGGTGATGATGCACCCCGGCGCCCTCCTCGTGCAGCCTGAGGCCGCCGCGCAGCAACTCGCCCATGCCATTGGCGGCCGCGCCGTTGGGACAGAGATAGCCCTCCCCCGACAGGCAGCGAACGCACGCCCCGCACGCCGGCAGGAACGCCAGCACGACCCGGTCGCCGGGCGCGAACAGCGGGTCATCGGGATCGCCGAGCGCAACCACCGTCGCGCAGGCTTCGTGGCCGAGCGCCATCGGCATCGGCCGCGGGCGATCGCCGTTGATCACCGACAGGTCCGAATGGCACAGCCCCGCCGCCTCGATCTTGACGAGCAGTTCGCCGGGGCGGGGCGGATCGAGGTCAAGGCTGGCCAGCCGCAGCGGCTTGGCGCCGGCGAAGGGCCCGTGGTGCCCGATGGTGTCCAGCATCGCGGCGACGATCTTCATTCGGCTCTCCCCCGCCCGGTGGTGCGCGCCGCATCCGTTCGACGCCGTCCTTCGCCGGGGCACTAGCCAAGTCGGCGGCCCGGCGCTCGCCTAAAATGCCGCTCGTCAGCCGTTCGCGGTGAGCGCGGGATCGGGCGCACCCTGGTCGAGGTGGAGGTAGAGTTCGCTGAACCCCGCGACTTGGCGCAGCCGCCCCCAGTCGGGGATCGCGACGAAGCGCTTGTCGCGCGTCAGCAGGCCGTCGGCCTCCATCGCGCGGAGCGTGCGATTGACATGGACCGGGGTCAGGCCGGTGGCATCGGCGAGCTGCTCCTGGCTCATCGGAAATTCATAGCCGTCGCTTGCCGCCACCCCCGCCCCTTCGAGCCGCAGGGCGAATTCGCAGAGAATATGCGCCAGCCGCTCCCTTGCATCGCGCCGGCCGATATTGACGATCCATTCGCGGAAGATCGACCCGTCGATCAGCGTGTCGATCCACATCGCCCGGCCAAGCTGCGGGTGGCGGTCGATCAGCGCGACGATCGCCGAGGTCGAGACCACCGCCGTCTCGACCCGGGTCAGCGCCTGGATATTATGGTCGGCGGTGGACAGCAGCGCCCGCTCGAGGTCGACGAAATCACCGGGCACGTGGATGCTGACGATCTGCCGCGCGCCGTCGGTGGTGAGCTTGTGGCGATAGCATAAGCCCTTGAGGACCAGGCAGGAGTGGAGCGGCGTGCTGCCTTCGCGGACGAGATATTTGCCCGGTTCGTAGGTCACCAGCCGCATCGGCAGGCCAAGCAGCGCCGCGCGCTGTTCGGGGCCGAGCGGGACGCGCCGCTGATAGCGCGCGAAGACTTGGCTCAGGATCGTCTCGATCAAACTCACAACAGGCTCCCGTCGGTGGACGGGAGCACAATCATCTCTCAGTCGCCGGTGTCCGAGCTAGCCGATCCGCGATAAACCGACGTTACCATGGATCGGCGGCAGCGTATCCAGCTTAAGTTAGGCCGGATGCGCGAGCGCCGCGCGAGGCCCGGCGCGGGCGTGATGCCGGTCGCCGCGGTTGAAACGCGCTGGCCAGCGTGCGATCCGGGCACGGTATAACCGGGCAGCGCTGCCCAAGGAGAATGCTCGCGTGGGTCCCAGTTCCGCTTCCCCGATGATCGGCGAGCGCCGCGGCATTGCCGCCTTCATCCTTGGCGTCGGCGCGGTGAGCGCGGGCGTGCTGCTTCACGCGCCGATGCTGTGGATGGCGCGCGACGCGGGTTTCCGCCTGACCGGGATGGCGATGAGCGGGGCGATGCTGGCCGGCATGGCGCTGATCGTCGCCGGGACCGCGCTTGCCGCTTATGGCCTGCTGCCGCGCGATGTCGCCGGGCAGCGGCGCGCGGCGGAGGCGATCCTCGTCACCCCGCCCGAGGACGCGCCGCTGTCGCCGGCGCACTGGCGGCTGATGGCGGTGCTGGTCGTGGCGCTGGTGATCGACGTGATGAAGCCCGCGGCACTGGGCTTTACCGTGCCCGGGATGATCGCCGAATATGGCGTGCCCAAGGCGATCGTCTCGCTCGTCCCGCTGGCGGCGCTGACGGGAACGGTGTTCGGGTCGATCCTGTGGGGCGCGATCGCCGACATTTACGGGCGCAAGGCGTCGATCCTGCTGTCGGCGGTGATGTTCGTCGGCACCTCGATCTGCGGGGCGATGCCGTCGCTCTACTGGAACATCGCGATGTGCTTCATGATGGGCGCGGCCGCGGGCGGCATGCTGCCGGTGACCTATGCGCTGCTCGCCGAGATGATGCCGAGCCGCCATCGCGGATGGAGCCTGGTCTTGGTCGGCGGACTGGGCTCGGTCGGCGGCTATTTCGCGGCGAGCGGTTTTTCGGCGTTGCTCCAGCCCGATTATGGCTGGCGGGTGATGTGGCTGCTCAACCTGCCGACCGGGCTGCTGCTCGTCGCGCTCGGCGGCTATATTCCCGAGTCGGTCAAATATCTCCTCGCCCGGGGGCGCGACGGCGAGGCGCAGCGGATCATGGCGAGCTTCGGCTCGCGCGCCCGCACGCTCGCCCCGGGCGAAGTG
>JALYIX010000140.1 GCA_030775565.1 Pseudomonadota bacterium
GTTCCCATCTGGACTTGCCTACCGCGCAAAGCTTGTCAGAGCGTTAAGTCCGGTTGGCGTCGATTGCAGCGATCATCGCCTCGGTGAAGGCTTCGACGTCATCAGGCATGCGGCTGGTGACCAGCAACCCGTCGGTGACGGCAGGGGCGTCGAGCACCTCCGCCCCAGCGTTTGCAAGGTCGGTGCGAATCGAGCGCCAACCAGTCACCCGACGACCGCGAACGAGGTCGGCCTCGATCAGAAGCCAGGGTCCATGGCAAATCGCGCCGATCACCTTGCCGGCCTCGGCGAACGCTCGAATCAAGGCGATCGCCGCTTCGTCCATACGCAGCGCATCGGGGTTGCGCAGTCCTCCGGGGAGGAGCAGCGCATCATGATCGTCGACCCGGGCCTCGCCGATCGTCATGTCGGGGCGGATCGTGCGGCCCGGATCGTCCAGCACGGTCGCCTGGATCGGCTTCAGTTCGGGCGCGGCCAGCAGAACGCGGGCGCCGCGCTCGATCAGGATCGCACGCGGTCCGAACAGCTCGCTTTCCTCGAAGCCATCGGTCGCCATGATGAGGATATTGGCCTGGCCGATCGCCGTCACTTGCATCTCCTTGTTCCACCGCCGGAACTTCTGGCGGCGTCGCGTCATTACGCCACCGCGACCGCCATCCGGAAAAGGGCTCCATGTTACGCCATTCGACCGATAGCAAGCCCGGGATCACGCGCGAGCGCAAGGGCACCGGCTGGGCTTATTTCGATGCCGACGGCAAGCGCATCACCGACCGCGACGAGATCGACCGGCTGAACGCGATCGCCCTGCCCCCGGCCTACACCGACGCCTGGTTCTGCCCGGACCCCGAAGGTCATTTGCAAGCGACCGGCCGCGACGCCAGGGGACGCAAGCAATATCGCTACCACGAGGATTTTCGCGCGCGGCGGGACAAGTCCAAATATGGCAATACGCTCGACTTCGGCGCGGCGCTCCCCAAGATCCGCAGGCGCGTCGAGGCCGATCTCAAGCGGCGCAAGCTCGATCGCGACACCGTCCTCGCCGCGGTCGTGCGCCTGCTCGACACCCAGCACATCCGCATCGGCAACGAGCAATATGCCCGGTCGAACAAGAGCTTCGGCGCGACCACGCTGCGCAACAAGCATCTGCTCAGGCGCGGCAATCAGCTGCGGATGAAATTCACCGGCAAGCATGGCATCGTCCACGAAGTGCCGATCAGCGACAGCAATTTGAAGCGCATCGTGTCGCGCTGCCAGGAGCTGCCCGGGCAGAACCTGTTCCAATATGTCGGCGTGGACGGTGAGCCGCACGCAATCACGTCGGCCGACGTCAATGCCTATATCCGCGAGGCGTCGGGCGGAGATTTCACCGCCAAGAGCTTTCGCACCTGGGGCGCATCGGTCATCGCCTTCGAGCAGATGCTGAGCAAGGAGGAAGGCGAGCGGCTGACGGTCAAGACGATGGTCGAACCGGTCGCCGAAGCGCTCGGCAACACCGTCGCGATGAGCCGCAAGGCCTATATCCATCCCCGCCTGATCGAGGCGGTGCAGGCCGCGCCGCGCGATGCGCTGGACGGCCTCAAGCCCCCCCGGCGACGCAAATATCTGTCGAGCGCAGAGGTTGGGCTGATCGGATTCCTCAAGAAGAAGCCTCGCCGCAAGGCGGCGACCAAGGCTGCCGCCTGACCACAGCTGGGTTGCGGGTCGCGGCGGGGCGCGCCAAGACGCCGCGATGAACTATGCTTTCCGCTCGCTCGACTGGATCACCGCCAACGTCGACGCGCTGATCCTCGGCAGTCTCGTTGCGGCCGTGCTCGTCCTCGTCATGCTCGGACTCCGCGCGATCGGTCACCGCATCGTCGTCAAGGATCCCCAGAGCCTGACCTGGAAGGGGGTCATCGGGCGAATCCTCACCCGGACGAGTGTCCCGTTCATGGTGCTCGTCGCCGCCGACACGGTGGCGCGCTATGCCGACATGCCCCCTCGCCCGGAGCATCTGCTCCACGTCCTGGTGACGGTCGCGGTCGCCTTGCAGGCTGCGGTGTGGGCGCGCGAACTGGCGCTCGGCGTGATCCACCGCAACATCGGCGAGGAGCCCGGCGGGACCACCATCGGCAATGCTTATGGCGTCATCCGCGTGCTGGTCAGCGTCGCGCTGTTCGGCATCGCGCTGGTCGTGATCCTCGACAATCTGGGGATCAACGTCACCGCGCTGGTCGCCGGCCTGGGGGTCGGCGGCATTGCCATCGGCCTTGCCGCTCAGGGCATCTTCTCCGACCTGTTTGCAGCGCTCGCGATCCTGTTCGACAAGCCGTTCCGCCGCGGCGACACGATCCGCTACGACAGCACCACCGGGACCGTCGAACGGATCGGCCTCAAGACCACTCGCCTGCGCTCCCCGTCCGGCGAGCAGGTGGTGATGGCCAACACCAAATTGCTCGAACGGGAGATCCACAATCTCGCCGAAGCGCACCGGCGGCGCGTGGTCGTCGCGTTCGGCCTTGGCCTGCGCACCCCGGCGGAGCGGCTTGGTACACTCGAACCGCTGGCGATGGGTGCGGTCCGCTCGGTCCCGGGCTGCACCTTCGTCCGCTGCGTCCTTACCGGCCTCAGCGCATCAAGCCTCGACCATGACCTGATCTATGACGACGACAGCCTCGACGCCGACGCCAACGCGGCGCGCAAGGCGGCCGTCCTCACCGCCCTGCTCGCCGGACTCGAGCGCGAGGACCTTCTCCTCGCGACCCCGACGCAGACCGCTTTCACCGCCCTGCCCGATGGCCGGCTGGTCCCGCCCTATCAAGGCGCCGCCCTGCCGTAGCGTCCGCCGCGCGCCTCTTGCAGCGGGCCGCCGGCTCGGCCTAGGACGAGCCATGCCCAGCAACTCCCTCGACGACATTCGCGCCAAGGTCGGCAGCGACATCGGCACCTCGGGCTGGATCACGGTCGACCAGCCGCGTATCCAGGCCTTCGCCGACGCGACCGAAGACCAGCAGTTCATCCACATCGATCCCGAGGCGGCGGCGCGCACCCCGTTCGGCGGGACCATTGCGCACGGCTTTCTGTCGCTGTCGCTGCTCAGCCGGATGGCGGCCGACGTCATGCTCAAGCCCGAGACGCTCAAGATGGCGGTCAATTACGGCCTCGACCGCGTGCGATTCATCGCCCCCGTCCGCTCGGGCAAGCGCGTCCGCGGCCAGTTCACGCTCGATTCGATCGAGGAGAAGGCTCCCGGTCAGCTGCTCACCCGCCACACCGTCACCGTCGAAATCGAAGGCGAATCCAAGCCCGCGCTGACCGCGCAATGGCTTGGGCTGATGTTCGTCTAGAAACGCTTCAGGAGAGAAGAAAATGTCCGCTCGCGACGCCGTCATCGTTTCCACCGCCCGCACCCCGATCGGCCGCGCCTATCGCGGGGCCTTCAACGCTACCCCCTCCCCGACCCTCGCGGCGCACGCCATCCGCGCCGCGGTCGAGCGCGCCGGGGTTGCCCCCGCCGACATCGAGGATGTCGTCATGGGCGCAGCGATGCAGCAGGGCGTTCAGACCACGATCGGTCGCACCTCCGCGCTTCGTGCCGGGCTTGGCGTCGGGGTTGCCGGCCTGTCGATCGACCGCCAGTGCGCGTCGGGCCTCGTCGCCATCGCCACTGCCGCCAAGCAAGTCATCGTCGACCGCATGGACGTGTGCGTCGCCGGCGGCGTCGAAAGCATCAGCCTGGTCCAGACGGGCGAAATGCGCGTCGGCGCCGACCCCGAGCTGCTCGCCATGCACAATGGCGTCTACATGCCGATGATCGACACCGCCGAAGTGGTCGGCAACCGCTATTCGATCAGCCGCGAGCGCTGCGACGAATATGCGCTGCAGTCACAGCAGCGCACCGCTGCCGCGCAGGCCGCGGGTGTGTTCGCCGACGAGATCGTCCCGGTCACCGCCACGATGGGCGTCAAGGACAAGGAGACCGGCGCCGTCTCGATGCACGAGGTCACGATCGACAAGGACGAGGGCAATCGCCCGCAGACGACGCTCGCCGACCTGCAGAAGCTCCAGCCGGTGCGCGGGACGCCCGAGAATATCATCACCGCCGGCAACGCCAGCCAGCTCAGCGACGGCGCCTCGGCCTGCGTCGTGATGACCAGCGACATGGCGCAGCAGCGCGGTCTCGCCCCGCTTGGCCGTTACCTTGGCATGGCCGTCGCCGGCACCGAGCCCGATGAAATGGGCATCGGCCCGGTTTACGCCGTGCCCAGGCTGCTCAAGCGCTTCGGCCTTCAGGTCGCCGACATCGGCCTTTGGGAATTGAACGAAGCGTTCGCGGTCCAGGTGCTCTATTGCGCCGACACGCTCGGCATCCCGATGGACAAATTGAACGTCAATGGCGGCGCCATATCGATCGGCCACCCCTATGGCATGTCGGGGGCTCGCCTCACCGGCCACGCCCTCTTGGAAGGCAAGCGGCGCGGCGTGAAGCATGTCGTCGTGACGATGTGCGTCGGTGGCGGAATGGGCGCGGCGGGGTTGTTCGAAGTGCTGTAGGAGAGGACCATGACGAAGGCGACGGACGTGCTTGGGCAACTGTACGATGCCTTCGCGGCGGGCGACGGCGCGGCGCTCGCGCGGCTGATCGGCGACACCCACTGGGTCGAGGCCGCGGGCGGTCCCTATGGCGGGGTTTATCACGGGCTGGGCGAAGTGGCCGACAAGGTGTTCGGCCCGATCGGCCGTGATGTCGCAGGGTTCAGCGCCGTCCCGGACGAGATTTCGCCAGTGGGCGACAATCGGGCGATTGGGCTCGGCTTCTATCGTGGAACGACAGGCGCGGGGCCGTTCGAGGCGCGCTTTGCCCACCTCGCGACGATCGAGGGTGACCGGATCACCCATTTCGAGCAATTCACCGATACGCATCAGTGGCAGCAGTCCGTCGGCCACTGATGGGGCCGACCGAACTCATTGCCCTGGCCTCGACCACCAGCCTGCTCGCGGGGTGGCGGCTTTACCTGGTGACGCTGGTCACCGGGCTGGCGATGCACTTCGGATGGGTCGCAATGCCGGCGCACCTGCATCAACTCGATATCCTCGGCAGCTGGTGGGTGATCGGCGCCGCGGGGATCGGCACACTCGCCGAGTTCTTCGCCGACAAGATCCAGTTCGTCGACAGCGCGTGGGACGCGGTGCACAGCGTCATTCGCCCCCTCGGCGGGGCGATGCTGGCGTTGGCGATCGTCGACAGTGGCAACCCGACCTGGCAGATCGTCAGCTTCCTCCTCGGGGGCGGCGCGGCGCTGCTTGCGCACAGCGGCAAGGCGGGGGCGCGGGCAATGGTCAACGCCAGCCCCGAGCCTTATTCCAACCTCGCGTTGTCGACCGGCGAGGATGTCGCCACGACCGGCCTGATGGCGCTTGCGATCGCCAACCCCGTTCTTGCGGCGATCGTCGCTGGGTTCATCGTGCTGGGCACCGGCTGGCTCGCCTACCAGGCGCGTCGCTTCATGAAGCGCGTACTGGCGCCGTTCGCACGCAGTACCCCCGCCCGGCCGCCGATGAAGGACGTTACGCCGAGGTAGTTCACCCTGCCTTGGCGAAGAAATCCTCGACTACCGGCGCAATCTTCTCGCGCCATTTGCGGCCGTTGAAGATGCCGTAGTGGCCCGCGCCTTCGGCCATATAATATTGCTTCTGGCCGGGCTTCAGTGCGG
Source organism: Pseudomonadota bacterium (assembly GCA_030775565.1). Lineage (GTDB taxonomy): Bacteria > Pseudomonadota > Alphaproteobacteria > Sphingomonadales > Sphingomonadaceae > Sphingomicrobium. The sequence goes on from JALYIX010000140.1 coordinate 5,694, forward strand.
TCGCCAGCGTTAGCGCCGCCTTGGTCTGGCCGAGCCCTGAAATATCGTCGCGCTCGCCCTCGATCGCGAGCATCGGGACGTCGCGGATCGCGCCGACATCGACCTTGCGCCCGCGATGCGTGAATTCGCCCTTGGGCAGCAGGTGCCGCTGGAACACGACGTCGATCGTCTGCAGGTAGAATTCCGCGGTCATGTCGCACACCGAGCGATATTCCTCGTAGAAGGAGCCGGTCGCCGCCGCGCTTTCCTCGTCGCCGTCGACGAGATGTTTGAACATCTCGAAATGGCTGACCATGTGACTGCCAAGGTTCATCGTCATGAAACCGGCAAGCTGGAGGAAGCCCGGATAGACCTTCCGCCCCGCGCCCGGGTAGACCATCGGGATGGTCGCGATGACGTTGCGTTCGAACCAGGCGAACGGCCGCTCGGTGGCGAGCGTGTTGACCGCGGTCGGGGCCTCGCGCGTGTCGACCGGCCCACCCATTAGGGTCAGCGACCTGGGCCGCGCGGCGTTGCGGTCGGCCGCCATCAGTGCAGTCGCGGCCAGCGCCGGGACCGAGGGCTGGCACACCGCCAGCATATGCGGTCGCTGCCCGGTCGCGCTGGCGATCGCCTCGCAATAGTGGATCAGATAATCGATGTAATCGTCGAGGTCGAAGCTGCCGTCGCCGAGCGGGACGAGCTTGGCATCGCGCCAGTCGGTGATGAACACGTCCTGCTTCGGCAGCATCCGCTCGACCGTCCCGCGCAGCAGCGTTGCATAATGGCCCGACATCGGCGCGACGATCAGCAGCGGCGGCTGGCCGGTCACTCCCGTCTTCGCGAAATGCTTGAGCTGGCCGAACGGCAGGCGCAGCGGCACCTGCTCGACGACCTCGACCATCTTCTTGCCGACCTTGATCGTCTTGAACCCGAATTCGGGCTTGCCGCGCGACGCGGACGCATGGGAAAAGACATCGAGGCTGGCGGCAACCAGCGGCCCCATCTTGGAATAGCTGATCGGGTTGGCCGGGTGATTGAGCCACTCTGCGCCCAGGCCGGCCATTCGGCTCGCTCCGGCCATCAGCGAGCGCTGCACCTCATAGGCGTCGTAAAGCATGCAATATCCTCGTCTGGGCTTCCCCGGGCCAACCGATGTGGGACGGAAATGCTCCTTCGGCAAGCGTTTCTCTCGCACCCGCACCCAATCCCATATTGCGATGCGTCATGCACATGATTGAGGCCGGCCGCGCCACCTGCTAGGCGCTCGTCATGGCCAGCACCCCAGCGCGTCCCCGCGGCCGCAGCATCTCCAGCCTCGGCATGATCTGGCGCTTCGCCAGCGCCTACCCCGGGCGGATAGCGATCGCCGGGTTGGCCCTCCTCGTCGCCGCCGGCGCCACCTCCGGCGTCCCCTGGGCGTTCAAGCTGATTATCGACAAGGGCTTCGCGGCAAGCGGGACGAGCGGCATTGCCCGCTGGTTCGAATATCTGCTGCTGCTGGTCGGCGTGATGGCGCTCGCCACCGCCACCCGTTTCTACTTCGTGTCTTGGCTTGGCGAGCGGACCGTCGCCGACATCCGCCTTGCGGTGCATCGCAACCTGTTGCGCCTCTCGCCCGGCTTCTTCGAGGAGAACCGCCCCGCCGAGATCACCTCGCGGCTGACGGTCGACACGACGATCATCGAGCAGGTCGTCGGCACCACCGTCTCGGTCGCGCTGCGCAACATCGTCATGGGGGCGGCCTGCCTAGTCATCCTGTTCGTCCTGTCGGCCAAGCTCGCCGGGCTGATGCTCCTCGGCATCCCGTTGATCGTCGGGCCGATCGTCGTCCTCGGCCGCCGCGTGCGCGCTATCTCGACCAAGAGCCAGGACCGCATCGCCGACGTCGGCGCGGTCACCGCCGAAGTGCTCGGCGCGATGAAGATCGTCCAGGCGTTCGGCCAGGAAGGGCGCGAAACCGGGCGCTTCTCAACCGCGGTGGAGAATGTGTTCGCGACCGCCCGCAAGCGCATGCTCCTGCGCGCGATCATGACTGCGATCATCATCTTCCTGATGTTCAGCGCGATCACGCTCGTCATCTGGCAGGGCGCGGTCGACGTCGCCGCGGGCCGAATGACGGGCGGCACGATCGCCGCCTTCGTGCTCTACGGCGGGCTGCTTGCCGGGGCGTTCGGGGCGCTTAGCGAAACCTATGGCGACCTGCTGCGCGCAGCGGGCGCATCAGAGCGGCTCAACGAACTGCTTGCCGCCAAGCCCGACATCAGTGCCCCGGCCAACCCTGCGACCCTGCCCTCACCGGCCACGGGGGCGCTGGCCTTCGAGCAAGTTCGCTTCCGCTACCCGACCCGCCCCGAAGTCTCCGCGCTCGACGGCTTCACGCTCGCCGTCGCGCCGCGCGAGCGCCTGGCCGTGGTTGGTCCGTCGGGCGCCGGCAAGACCACCTTGTTTCAGCTCGCCCAGCGCTTCTACGACCCGCAGGAAGGCCGCGTCACGCTCGACGGGGTCGACCTCAGGGACGCCGACCCGGCCGACATTCGCGCGCGGATCGCGATGGTCCCCCAGGACACCGTGCTGTTCGCGGCAAGCGCGCGCGATAATCTGCGCTACGGCAACTGGGACGCAAGCGACGACCAGCTATGGCAGGCGGCACGCGATGCCAATGCCGAAACCTTCCTTCGCGAACTTCCCGAGGGGCTCGACACGTTCATGGGCGAAAGCGGTGCGCGCCTTTCCGGCGGCCAGCGCCAGCGCATCGCGATCGCCCGCGCCCTGCTGCGTGATGCCCCGCTGTTGCTGCTCGACGAGGCGACCTCGGCGCTCGATGCCGAAAGCGAGAAGCTCGTCCAGGACGCGCTCGACCGGTTGATGGCGCAGCGCACGACGATCGTCATCGCCCACCGTCTCGCCACTGTCCGCGCCGCCGACCGGATCGTCGTGATGGATGCCGGACGGATCGTCGAGCAGGGCACCCATGCCACGCTCAGCGCCGACAACGGCCTCTACGCCCGCCTCGCGCGGCTTCAGTTCGACGACATAGCCGCCTGATCCGTTCGCATCCGGTTCAGCCGCCTGCGCGTATCTGCGCCACCATGACCCATTCGAACCCAAGCCGCCGCGCCTTTCTTGCCACCGGCATCGCTGGTGCCACGACCATCCTGCTCCTCGCCGGCGGGTGCGGCGCACCTGCCCTGGCGGCAGGCAATTTCGAGGTACGCAAGTCGCCCGCGCAGTGGCGAGCGCAGCTTGGTTCCGAGCGCTTCCACATCCTGCGCGAGCAGGGCACCGAGCAACCCTTCACAAGTCCGTTGCTGAACGAACATCGTCGCGGCGTGTTCGCCTGTGCCGGCTGCGCGCTTCCGCTGTTTTCGTCGACCACCAAGTTTGACAGTGGCACGGGCTGGCCCAGTTTCTGGAAGCCGCTTCCCCGCGCGGTGGAGCAGAGCCGCGATTCCACCCTCGGCATGGTCCGCAACGAAGTGCACTGCCGCCGCTGCGGCGGGCATTTGGGACATGTGTTCGACGACGGGCCGAAGCCGACGGGACTTCGTTACTGCATGGACGGGCTGGCGCTGACCTTCCGTCCGGTGTGACGCTATCGGACCTGGGCGGGAACAAGCTGGCGCGCTGTGTCATTGGAGTGGCATGCGCTCCAGCCTGACCGACCGTAACGACCGCATCCGCTCGGCCCTTCTGGCGACCGCCATCAATCTGGCGATCGGCATCGCCATCGTTCGCGGCCTTGGCGTGCCGGTCGTCCCGGTCGCCCAGGAGGCACTCAAGCTGTTCACCCTCAGCGACTTGCCGCCCCCTCCGCCTCCGGTCGTTCCCCCACCTCCCGAAAAGAGCCGCAGCGAGACGCACAAGCCCAAGGAGCCCGAAGGCGCGGCGGCGCCACCGGCCAAGCGCGACACGCCGAGCGAGATTGCCGCACCCAAGGCCAAGCTCCCACCGCCGCCGCCGATCAAAGCCGCACCCGTTGCGGGTCAGGGCAGCGCGGTGAGAGCTGGCGCGGCCAGCATCGACGGGCCCGGGACCGGGCGCGGTGGGATCGGCAATGGTCTCGGCAGCGGGATGTCCGGCAGTGGAACCGGCGGCGGCGGCGGCGGAGGTGCCACAAGCGATGCAGAACAGATCGCGGGCTCGATCGGGGACGAGGATTATCCCCGTGCAGCTCTCGTCGATCGAGCCCAGGGGGTGGTTCGCTTCGCCTTCACCGTGTTCCCCGACGGGCGGATCGGCAACTGTCGGATCGCGCGCAGCAGCGGAAATCGGGCGCTCGATGCGACGACTTGTCGACTTGCGGTCCAACGCTTCCGTTTTCGGCCCGCGCGCGACACTGCGGGGCGTCCGCTGGCCAGCGAAGAGGATGGCGAGCAGGAATGGAGTCTCGGCCCCGAACGCGAGATCGTCACGCCCGATCAGCGCTAGCCGAGGTTTCGGTTCGTCGAATCCCTCTGGACCTTGGGGTTCGACAAATGAGCGGACTCTAGGTCGGGAAGCCGTCCGAGGCTGTGGGCGGCCTCTCGCTCTTGCCGACGTCCTGCGCGCGAAACCACCGGCGCGCGGGTGCGGTCGCGGCGCAAGCGAAGGCAAGAAGTTGCGCGACCAGTCCGAGGATCGCGAGCGGCGGCGCCCCGCCGATGCCGCTCACGCGCAATTGATGAACGATCTGCGGCAAACCGGCGAGGAACAACAGCGCGAGCAGGACCAGCGCGGCGGCATTTCTCCGCCGCGACGCCAGCAGCGTCAGAAGGAGCACCAGCGCCAGGGTGACGAGCAGCACAAGCGCAACCATCCGATCGGCGCTGATCGCCATTCCGGCATAATGCGAGGCGAGCCTCGGCCAATCATTCCTCGCCTCGATCAAGGCCAGCACCAGGCTGACGATCATCAACCGCTCGAACCATAATATTTGCTTTGGTCGCATCGTGCCCCCCGCGCGCCAATCTAACGAAGATCAGGCAAAGCGCCAGTGCAACTGTCCGCCACATGCAAAGGGCGGCCCCCGGAAGGACCGCCCTCTTCATTCGCAAAGATACTGCGATTTAGAAGGTCGAATAGGCCTCGTTGCCGACGAACCCCATCTTGCTGACGTGGGCCCGCTTGGTCACCGCAAGCACTTCGTCGACCAGCTCGTAGCGAGCATCCGGCTCGGGCTGGAGGTGAAGTTCGGGAACCGGGTTCATTTGCTGCGAGGCGTCGAGGAAGGTCCTCAGCTGCTCGAGCGTGACCGGCGTCCCGTTCCACAGCACAGCACCCGCCTGGGTAATCACGAGCTTGTTCTTGATCGGATCGACCGGCGGCGGCGGCGTCGGGTTGGTGTTCTGCGGAAGGTCCAGCTTGACCGCGTGGGTCTGCGGCGGGATCGTGATGATGAGCATGATGAGAAGCACCAGCATGACGTCGATCAGCGGCGTCGTGTTGATTTCCATCATTGGCTCGCCCGACTTGTTCGAGCCTGTGGTTTGCATCGCCATGGTGGCTGCTCCGCCTTACAGTCGCGCCACGGGGCCACCGACCCCGGGCTGGGAGATGAAGCCGACCCGGGCGAAGCCGGCCAACTGCATCGTGTAGATCGCACCGCCGATGCAGCGGTAGGGCGTGTTGATATCGCCGCGGATATGCGCTTCGGGCATGTTTTCCTCGGTGATGTTCTGCGGCCCACCGACGCGGTCGACCTCCGCCTTGAGTTTCTCGACCGCGCGGTCGAGCAACTGCTTGGAATCGAGCTTCGTCAGGCTCCAGTAGACTTCGCACTTGCCACCCGGCCCACCACGGACCGTCAGGGCGACGTTCTCGGGCTTGGTCTGGGTCACTTCGTAGCGAACGCTGGGCAGTTTGACCGGGATGGTCTGGATCACGACGGGAACGGTAATCAGGAAGATGATCAGGAGCACGAGCATCACGTCCACGAGCGGCGTGGTGTTGATGTCCGACATCGGCACGTCTTCGTCGCCGTCTTCCTTGCCAACACTCATGGCCATGGGCTTGGGCTTTCTTGCGATAGATCGTTCAAAGTAGACCCGGGCGGGACGGTCCCGCCCGGGTAATCAGGCTTAACGAATCGTCG
>JALYIX010000141.1 GCA_030775565.1 Pseudomonadota bacterium
CGCATCCGTTCGCGCAAGGAGGCCGACGGCGTCGTCACGCTGATCGTCGACGGCACCGGGCTCGACAAGGCGGCACGCGAGGCGCTCCACGAGCGGGTGCAAGAGGCCGAGCAGGCGGCGGGCGCGAGCGATGTGCGGATTGCGATGACCTCGGCGCGGCAGGGGCGGACGATCATCGCCATCGGGTCGGGCAAGGGCGGGGTCGGCAAGTCGACCATGGCCGCCAACCTCGCCGTCGCGCTCGCCCGCATGGGCAAGCGGGTCGGGCTGATCGATGCCGATATCTACGGGCCGTCGCAGCCGACCCTGCTCGGCACCAGCGCCAAGCCCGAAGCGCGCGGCAAGCTGCTCATCCCGGTGCTCGCCAACGGCGTGCGGCTGCTGTCGGTTGGGCAGCTCGTCCCGGCGGGCCAGGCGCTGGCGTGGCGCGGGCCGATGGCGGCGGGCGCGCTGGCGGAGCTGATCGACGGCGACTGGGGCGATACCGAGCTGCTGCTGGTCGACCTTCCCCCCGGCACCGGCGACGTGCAATTGTCGCTCGTCCAGAAGGCGCGGCCGGCGGCGGCGGTGATCGTCTCGACCCCGCAGGGCCTGGCGCTGATCGATGCCACCCGCGCGATCGACCTGTTCGCCAAGACCGGGGTGCCGATCGCCGGGCTGATCGAGAATATGGCGGGCTATGCCTGCCCGCATTGCGGCGAAACCTCGGACCCGTTCGGCAGCGGCGGGGCCGAAGCCGCGGCGGTGCAGCTCGGCATTCCGTTCCTTGGGCGGCTACCGCTATCGGCCAGCCTCCGTGCCGCCTCCGACGCTGGCCAGCCCCCGGCGGCGGGCGCGGGCCCTGCGGCGGATGCCTTCGCGCGTCTTGCCGAGGCATTGCTCGCGCAGATGGAGAAAGTCGCGCGCTCGAACATTGTCTAGGCCGAGGAGACGACCATGCCGCTGACCACCGACGCCGAGATCGACGAGTTGCTCAGGGCAGCCAGGACCATCGCCGTGGTCGGCACCTCCGACCGCCCCGACCGCGCCTCCTATGGCGTGATGAAGGCCGTCCAGGACCGCGGCTATCGCACCATCCCGGTCAACCCGCGCATCACCGGCGAACATGTCCACGGCGAATATGTCTGGCGCGAACTCGGCCAGATCGGCGAGCCGATCGACATCGTCGACATCTTCCGCAAGAGCGAGGACGTCGGCCCGGTGGTCGATGAAGCAATCGCGGTCGGCGCCAAGGCGATCTGGATGCAATTGGGCATCCGCAACCCGCAAGCGGCGGCGAAGGCCGAGGCGGCGGGGCTCAAGGTGGTCGAGGACCGCTGCCTCAAGATCGACCTCGCGCGGGCGGGGATTTCGGTCGGCTAGCTCGCCGCGACCATCATTTCGGGGATGAGGATCGTCGGGCTGTCGATCCCCCGGCGCAGGCTGAGGTCGCTGCCGGGCTCGAGCGACGCGAACATGTCGATGAGGTTTGCAGCGATCGTGATCTCCGCGACCGGGCCGACGATCGCGCCATGCTCGACCAGGAACCCCGCCGCGCCGCGGCTGTAGTCGCCGGTCACGCCATTGACCCCCATGCCGATCAGCTCGGTGATCAGCAGCGCGCGGGGGTGGGCGGCGAGCAGTTGCTCGGGGGTGCGGCTGCCGGCTTCGAGATAGAGGTTGCCGGGACCCGCGCCGGGCGCCCCCGAAGTGCCGCGCACCGCATGGCCGGTCGGGGCAATGCCCAGCTGGCGGGCGGAAGCGGCTTCGGCGAGCCACGTCGTCAGCACCCCGTCGTCGACCAGGTTGCGCGCGATCGTTGGAAGCCCCTCGCCGTCGAACGCGCGCGATCGCAACCCCCTTGCGCGGTGGGGGTCGTCGCGGATGACGATCCCCGGGGCGAAGATCCGCTCGCCGAGCTTGTCCATCAGGAAGCTCGCCTTGCGCGCGACGCCCGAGGCGGTGATCGCCCCGGCGAAATGGCCGAGCAATGAGGTCGCGACCCGGGGATCGAACAGCACCGCCATCCGCCCCGGCTGGAACTTGACCGGACCCAGCCGCGCGGCGGCGCGCTCCCCGGCGCGGCGGCCGATCACGGCGGCATCCTCGAGGTCCTCGAGGAACCGCGCGCTGTCGTAATCATAATCGCGGTGGAGTGCGCCGGCCGCGCCCGCGACGACGCTCGCCGAGACGC
>JALYIX010000142.1 GCA_030775565.1 Pseudomonadota bacterium
GGCCGGCGCCGCGGCGAGCGCGGCAGCGGCGAGCGCAATCGCTTCGGCGGGTGCCTCGCAAGGGGTTTCGCTGCCGCCAAGGTGAGGTTGAACGCGGTAGTCGCCCGACTTGGGGCGCTTGACGAGCGCGTGGCTGGGCTTGCCGCCGAAGATCAGCAGCGACAGCTCGCCCTGGGTCGTGACGCTGCGCTGGAACGGCTGGACGAGCATCCGGCGGCCGAGTGCCGCGGCGGGGATGTCGTCGCCCTGCGCCAGCCGGTAGATGCCGTCGGCAGCAGCGCTGACGGGTGGCTTGACGACCAGCAGCGCAGTGTCGAAACGCGTGCGGGCGGCGCCAAGGGTGGCCTCGTCGAGCGCTTCGACGGCGAGGGTCGGAACGGTGGCGATGCCGGCGTCGGACAAGGTCGCAAGGTAGGATTTATCGCTGTTCCAGCGAAGCAGCGGGACGGGGTTCAACGTCGGCACGCCGGCCGCCTCGAGCCGGTCGAGAAGCGCGAGCCACTCGTCGAAACGCTGGTGATAGCCCCAGGCGACGAGCGGCAGGACGAGGTCGACCCCGGCTTCGCAAGCGGCCTCGGTCCAGCGGCGGCCGACGACCTCGAACCCGGCATCCTCAAGTGCCTTGGCCTGATTGTCGTAAGCCCAGTCGAACGCCTCGGGGTAGTCGGGCGCCGGGCACAGCAGCGCAGTGCGCATTCTAGCGGGCAAGGAGGATCCTCGCCTGGCTGGCAATCTGGGCGAGCATCGGGACCGTCACCGCGCCGGTCCCCCGCGCGCGGCCGACGAGGCGGCGGAACTGGTCGATGCGGGGCTGGTTGCGTTCGACCCAGCGTTCGACCGCGGCATCGGGGTCATCGCTGCGCCCGCGCCCGAGGAATTCGATGCGCAATTGCTCGAAATCGCGGCCGAGCCCTGCAACGAGCAACCGTTCCCACGGATCGGCCGGGGTGAAACGTGCGACCTGTTGCTGCGCCCAGTCGAGGCCGAGCGCTTCACCAAGGCGGGTGTAGGCGCGGGCCAAGGCAACCTCGTCGAGATCCTTGCGCGCACCGAGCCCGGCAATGGCGAAGATACCGTCGAGTTCGAACAGCCGGACCAGCGCGTCGGCGATCACCTCGTCCGCGCCGAGCGCAAGATATTGTTCGCGGCGGGCGGTCGATTCGCCGCGCACTTCGGAGCGGATCAGCTTGGCGCGGCCGCGCGCGACCTTCTCGAGCCCGGGGGCAAGCTCGCCGACCAGCGCGGAAACCTCAAGTTCGGCGCCGGCGGTCCGCAGCACATCGGACAAATGCGCGCGGATCGAGCGGGCGGCGGTGGCGAAGAGTTCGATGCGGGCCTGCTCGCCGACCTTGGCGGCTTCGATCCGGTCCCACAACGGGCGAAGGTCGAGCAGGCGTTCGACGACGAGGAAGGCACTGACCACCTGGCCGAGCGAGGCGCCCTCTTCCTCGGTCAGATCGAGCGCCATGCTCGGGCCGAGGCGATTGACCAGCCGGTTGGCGACCTTGGTCGCAACGATCTCGTGGCGCAGGCGATGCGCGCGGACGGCAGCGGCATGCTTCTTGTGCATCGCCCTGGGGAACGCCGCGAACAGTTCGGGCTCGAGCAGGGGATCATCCGCCAGCTGCAATTTCTCGGCCGCAGATTGGAGCGCGATCTTCGACATCGACAGCAGCACCGCGAGTTCGGGGCGGCTCAGCCCGCGACCGTCGGCGGCGCGGCGGAGCAAGGCCTCGCTGGTGTCGAGGCCTTCGACCCGGCGATCGAGGCGACCCGAGGCTTCGAGCATTTCGGCGGTGCGGACAAAGCCCGGCAGTCCCGCCACGCCGCGCGCCTCGGCGATCGACAGGGCGAGCGACTGCAGGCGATTATCCTCGAGCACCAGTTCGGCGACTTCGTCGGTCATCGAGACGAGCAGCTTGTTGCGCGCGGCCTCGGTCAACTTGCCCTCGCGCATCTCGCGGTTGAGCGGGATCTTGATGTTTACCTCGTTGTCCGAACAGTCGACCCCGGCCGAATTGTCGATGAAGTCGGTATTGATGCGTCCGCCGTGCGCGGCATATTCGATCCGCGCGGCCTGGGTGATGGCGAGGTTGGCGCCCTCGCCGATGACCTTGGCCCGAACGTCGGCCGCGTCGACCCGCAAGCCGTCGTTGGCAGGATCGCCGACCGCCGAATGGGGCTGGGTCGATGCCTTGATATAAGTGCCGATTCCGCCGAACCACAGCAGGTCGACGGGGGCCTTGAGGATTGCCGTGATGAGGCTCGTCGGGTCGGTCTTGCGCTCGGCAAGGCCCAAGGCGGCGGCGGCCTCGGCAGTGAGGTCGATCGACTTTTGCGAACGCGGGATGATCATCGCGCCTTTCGACATCAGCTTGCGGTCGTAATCGTCCCAGCTCGATCGCGGCAGCGCGAACATCCGTTGGCGCTCGGCCCAGCTCTTCGCCGGATCGGGATCGGGGTCGAGGAAGATGTGGCGATGGTCGAAGGCAGCGACCAGCTTGATCGACTTCGACAGCAGCATGCCGTTGCCGAACACGTCGCCCGACATGTCGCCGCACCCGGCAACGCGCACC
>JALYIX010000143.1 GCA_030775565.1 Pseudomonadota bacterium
GGTTGAACCCCCCGCCGACCGCCCAGACCAGCCTGTTCGACGAAGGAAAATGATGCGTACCGATAGCGATCGTCGTTCCGGCTGGGTCAGGTCGCTCTTCCTGGCGCTCGCGGCAATGCTTGGCGCGCCCGCCCCGGCCGCCGCCCAGGCACCCCCGGCGCCCAACTACACCCTCCCCGCGTCATGGCTGTGCCTTCCCGGCCGCCACGACATCTGCGCCGTCCCGCTGGCTACCACCGAGCTCCCCGCGACCGGCTTTGCGGCGCGCATCACCGCCGTCCCCGCTGCCGACCCGCCCGTCGACTGCTTCTACGTCTACCCGACCATCAGCCGCGACCCCGGTCTCAACAGCGACCTCGTGCCCTCCGACAGCGAGGAAGCCTATGCCGCCCAGAACCAGATCGCCCGCTTCGGCAGCGTCTGCCGCGTATTCGTGCCACTCTATCGACAGATGACCACCGGCGCGGTCGTCGTCGCAACGACCGGGGGCGATGTCACCGCCGCCGCGCAGCTCGCCTATGCCGACGTCGCCGCCGCCTTCCGCAACTATCTCGCCACCCGCAACCAGGGTCGCCCGTTCGTGCTCGTCGGGCACAGCCAGGGTTCGCTGATGCTCGAGCAACTCATTGCCCGCGAGATCGAGGGCAAGCCCGCCGCCGGGCAGATGCTGCTCGCCATCATCCCCGGCTTCAACGTGCTGGTCCCCCAGGGCAAGCTGGTCGGCGGCACCTTCAAGTCGACGCCCCTGTGCAGCCACCCGGGCGAGCGAGGCTGCATCCTCAGCTGGACCAGCTACCGCGTCGCCAACGAGCCGCCCGAAGGCGCGCTGTTCGGCTATGCCGCGGCGCCGGGAATGACGGTCGGCTGCACCAACCCCGCCGCGCCGGGATCGACCGGCTGGACCCGGCTCGACAGCTACTGGAACGGCCACTCGTCGGCCTCGGTCCCCGGCGGTCCGATCGCCTGGTCGAACGAGGGCCCGCCCCCGACCCCCTTCCTCCACACCACCGACCTCGTCTCGGGCGCCTGCGTCAACGACGGCCCGCGCGGCTATCTCTCGATCCGCACCAACCCGCCCGGCCCCGGCGGCAAGCGCACCGACCGGATCGGCGGCGAAGTCGGCATGATGGGCTTCTTCCTCCCCGGCTGGGGAATGCATTTGAACGACATCGCCGAGGCTCAGGGCAACCTCATCCAGCGCATCCGCGACGTCACTCCGTCGGGGTTGCCCCGGTGACTCCCTCGGGGGTAAGGCCCTCGCCATGGCAGGCTCTCCCCTCGACCAGCCCTATCGCGGCGGCTTCATCGGGCCAGAACACCACTTCGCGCTGACGGTCTATTTCGAGGATACCGACACCGCGGGAATCGTCTATTACGCCAATTATCTCAAATATATGGAGCGCGCCCGCTCGGACATGCTGCGCGCCGCAGGGATCGACCAGCGCGCCGCGCTCGACGATGGCACCGGGGTCTACGCCGTCGCCGAAGTCGCGATCAAATACCTCCGCCCGGCCCGCCTCGGCGACGACCTCGTCATCGTCTCGACCCTCGACACCGTCCGCGCGGCAAGCGTCGTCATTCACCAGCGGGTCATGCGCGGGACCGAACAATTGACCGATGCAAGGGTCACCGCCGCCTTCATCACCCCCGACGGCCGACCGACGCGGCAGCCGCGCGACTGGGTAGCCACGTTCGACCAGATCAAGGACCAATCAGCCTGATGCCGCCAGTTACTTCAAGCACCGACCTCATGTCCCCGCTGACGCTGTTCCTCCACGCCGACATTGTCGTGAAGCTGGTCATGCTCGGCCTCCTCGCCGCGAGCATCTGGACGTGGGGGATCATCTTCACCCACGGGATCCGCTTGAAGCGCATCGCCCGCGCCACCGACCGCTACGAGACCGACTTCTGGGCCGACAAGGACATCGACGGCTTCCACGAGAAGCGCGGCAAGGAAGCGGTGCCGAGCGCCGCGATCCTCACCGCCGGGCTCGACGAATGGCGCCGCTCGGCCCGCCTCGCCAACGCCGACCGTTCGGGGACCCGCGAACGACTCGCCGGGGCGATGAATACTGCGATCGCCGCCGAGCTCGACCGGCTCGGCGACCGGCTCAACATCCTCGCCACGGTCGGCTCGGTCGCGCCCTTTGTCGGGCTGTTCGGCACCGTGTGGGGTATCATGCGCAGCTTCACCGCGATCGCCGGCGCCAACAACACGTCGCTCGCGGTGGTCGCCCCGGGGATCGCGGAAGCCCTGTTCGCCACCGCGATCGGCCTGTTCGCCGCCATCCCGGCGGTGATCGGCTACAACCGCCTGACCCACGGGCTCGACCGCCTGGAAGCCCGCCTCGGCCGTTTTGCCGACCGCTTCCACGCCACCTTGAGCCGCGAGCTCGAGGCCGCCTGATGGCGATGAGCGCGCCTTCGCGGAGAGGGGCTCGCGGACGGCGAGCGCCGATGGCCGAGATCAACGTCACCCCGCTGGTCGACGTCATGCTCGTCCTGCTCATCATCTTCATGGTCACCGCGCCGCTGCTCACCGCCGGCGTGCCCGTCGACCTCCCCCAGAACCGCGCCGCCCCGCTCGACCAGCAGGCCAAGCCGGTCCAGGTGTCGATCGACAAGGCGGGCGGCATCTTCATCGACGACGCCGCGATTGCCGAGGCCGCGCTTCCCACCAAGCTCGCCGCCATCGCCGCCCAGCCCGAACCCCCCGGCGGCCGCCGCGTCTACCTGCGCGCCGACAAGGGCCTCGATTACGGCCGGGTGATGAAGGTCATGGGCGAATTGAACCGCGCCGGCTTGAACCGCGTCGCCTTGGTCTCGGT
>JALYIX010000144.1 GCA_030775565.1 Pseudomonadota bacterium
ATCGGCGAGCTGCGCGGCAAGCGGGCGGCGCGAAGGACGCGGCCGATCACCCTTGCGGCGCGCCTTGCCGCGCGGCCCCTGGCCGAACCCGAAGGCACGCCGGGACGCGCATTGGCGCTCATCGCGCACCGGGTGACAGGGGTTATTACGGGGGGTGATTGACTAACGCCCGCCGCGGCCTAGCCTCGTTTGCGCCGGATCCTCAGTCTGACGGGGGTTCACTCCTATGTCCCGAATCATGGCCGGCGGCGCGGTGACGCTGCTGCTCACCACTGGCGCCTTCCTGTTCTGGCAAGGGCACGCCGCGACGCGCAGCGGCCTGCCCGACGCCCCGAGGTCGGTCGCCGCCGCAACCGCCTCGGGCGCGAAATTCGCAATGCTCTCACCCGAACTGCCCGCACTGCCCGAAGCGACCAGCAAGACCCGCGAGGAGAAGCGCTTCAGCCGGGGCGACAAGGACAAGGACGGCAAGATCACCGAGGAAGAATTGCTCGCCCCGCGGCGCAAGGCCTTTGCCAAGCTCGACGTCGACCACAATGGCATGCTGTCCTTCACCGAGTGGGCGGCAAAGACGATCAACAAGTTCGACGGCGCAGACGAGGACAAAGACGGCGCGCTGACCGCCGCCGAATATGCCGAGACTGCCCCGAAACCGAAGCACCATTCGGTTCGATGCACCTGAGTTGAGCATGCGCAATCCTCTGGTATGGTCGTTGCATGGACATCAAGGTTGCAACCTATTCGAGTTTCTCGGCGCCAGGCCTTCAGCCGGTGGAACTGGAGCAGATCCTGGAGGTTTCGCGGCGCAATAATGCGCGCGACGGGATCACCGGCGTGCTGATGTTCAACGGTGCCGCCTTTGTCCAGACGATCGAGGGGCCGGCTCCGGCGATCGACATGCTGCTGATGCGGATCGCCTCCGATCAGCGCCATTGCCAGTTGGAGGTCGTCGACGAGCGGACCGCAACCCGGCGCATCTTCCCCGACTGGGGGATGGGCTATGTCCGCATGGACGGGGGCTGGCTCGAAGGTCAGTATGACATCGCCGACGCGCTCGCCCGCGACATGCCGGGGCCGATCCGATCCGTCCTGATGTCGATGGCGACGACGCTTCCGTTTCAATGAGCTTACGCCGGCTGGCCGGTCCCGGCGGGCTCCAGCCAGTGGGCCAAGGCGGCGCGCGCGCGGTCGGTGTAGGCGCGCTTGCGGTCGCCCTTGCGCGTCTTGGGCCCGCCAAGGGGCGGCATCAGCCCAAAATTGACATTCATCGGCTGATAGGTGTCAGCCACCGCGCCGCCGGTGAGATGCCCGAGCAATGCGCCCAGTGCGGTCTCCGGCGGCGGCAGCGGCAAGGAATCGCCCCGCGTTTCGGCGGCGGCGAAGCGCGCCGCAAGCATGCCGATCGCAGCGCTTTCGACATAGCCTTCGCAACCGGTGATCTGCCCGGCGAAGCGCACGTTCGGGCGTGACTTGAGGCGCAGCTGATCGTCGAGCAAGGCTGGCGAGCGGATGAAACTGTTGCGGTGGATTCCGCCCAGCCGAGCGAACTCGGCCTTCTCGAGCCCCGGAATCGTCCGGAAAATACGCACCTGCTCGGCATGCTTGAGCTTGGTCTGGAATCCGACCATGTTCCACAACGTCCCCAGCGCATTGTCCTGGCGGAGCTGCACCACCGCATAAGGCCAGCGCCCCGTGCGCGGATTGTCGAGCCCGACCGGCTTCATCGGCCCGAAGCGCAGCGTTTCGGCGCCGCGCTCCGCCATCACCTCGATCGGCATGCAGCCTTCGAAATAGGGGGTGTCGCGCTCCCACTCCTTGAACTCGGTCTTTTCACCGGCGTTGAGCGCGGCGATGAAGGCGCCATATTGGTCGCGGTCCATCGGGCAGTTGATATAGTCCTTGCCGCCCTTGTCCCACCGCGCCGCCATCCAGCACACATCCATGTCGACGCTGTCGCGGTGGACGATGGGCGCGATGGCGTCGAAGAAGGCCAGTGCGCCCGCGCCGGTCGCCTCGGCGATCGAGGCGGCGAGGGCAGGGGCGGTGAGCGGGCCGGTGGCGATGATGCATCGCCCCATGGGCAACGCGTCGACCCGTTCGCGGACGACCTCGATATGGGCATGACCCTCGACCGCGCGGGTGACCTCGGCGGCAAAGGCTTCGCGATCGACCGCGAGCGCCGACCCGGCGGGAACGCGATGGAGGTCGGCAGCGCGCATGACGAGCGAGCCGAGCGCGCGCATTTCCTGGTGGAGCAGTCCGACCGCATTGCTCTCCGCGTCGTCCGAGCGGAAGCTGTTCGAACAGACCATCTCGGCAAGCCGGTCGCTGTCATGCGCGGGCGTCGTATCGCCGGCCCCACGCATCTCGCTGAGGCGGACCTTCAATCCGGCTTCGGCCAGCTGCCAAGCGGCTTCGGATCCGGCAAGCCCGCCGCCGATGATGTGAATATCGTGCATGCGGGCTTCCATGCGCACTCGGACGCCCTAAATCCAGCAGGATGAAAATTTACACGATCGGCTATGAGGCCACGACGATGGGCGAATTCCTCGCTGCGCTCACCGGCGCCGGGGTCAAGCGGGTGATCGACGTGCGGGCGCTGCCGCTGTCGCGGCGACCGGGCTTCTCCAAGACCCCGCTCAAGGGGGCCCTCGCCGAGGCGGGAATCGACTATGTCCATCTCAAGGCGCTCGGTACCCCGGCGGCCGGGCGCGAGGCTGCGCGCAAGGGACGGCAGGCCGAGCTCGAAACGATTTACGCCGGCCAGCTCGAACTGCCCGAGGCAATCGTCCAGGGCGCGGAGATGCTCGCCCTGGCGGCCGAGATGCCGACTGCGCTGTTGTGCTTCGAGCGCGCCCCGGCCGGATGCCATCGCTCGCTGCTGCTGCGCGCCATTGCGCCCGAGACCGAGGTGATCGACCTTTTTCCGTGAAAAAGACGCCACATCGGATCAATTCTTCACCGTCGAATCAGCGCCGTAGGACTATCACGAACGCTGGAGACACGCATGTTCGATAGTAAATTGGCTGACGAAGCTGGTCGCCTGCGCGCGCTCAAGCGCTATGGCGTGCTCGACAGCGGGCGGGAGCAGAATTTCGATGCGATCACGTCGCTCGTCTGCTCGATCCTGGACGTGCCCATGTGTGCCGTATCGCTGATCGATGAGGACCGTCAGTGGTTCAAGTCGAGCGTCGTCCTCGACGTCATCGAAACCGGCCGGGACCTTGCGTTTTGCGATCACACGATCCGCGCTCGCGGCGTCATGCTGGTCGAGGATGCGACGGCGGACCCGCGGTTCGCCGCCAACGATCTGGTGACCGGCGACGAGCATATCCGCAGCTACGCGGGTGCGCCGCTCGTCACGCCTGACGGCTACCAGCTCGGTGCGCTGTGCGCGATCGACCGCAAGCCGCGCTCGTTCGACGCCGAGCAAATGGCGCTGCTCGAGCGCTTCTCGGGGCTGGTCGTCGAGCAGCTCGAGCTCAGGACCATGGCCCATGAAGATTTCCTGACCGGGGCCCTGACCCGGCGCGCCTTCTCGGAACGGGCCCGGGTGGCACTGGCCCAACATGGCCGCGACGGCAGCCCCGCCGCCTTGCTCGCGCTCGACATCGATCATTTCAAGTCGGTCAACGACCGCTTCGGGCATGGCACCGGGGACGAGGTGCTGAAGGGACTCGCGGACACCTGCCGCGCCACCTTGCGCCCCGGTGATGTGCTTGGCCGTCTTGGCGGCGAGGAATTCGCCGTGCTTCTTGCGGCAACCGAGTTCGGCGACGGATTGGCTTGCGCCGAGCGGCTGCGCCTCGCAATCCCGCTCAATCCGGCAATCGGCTGTCCGGCGGTCACCGCCAGTTTCGGCCTGGCGATGGCGACCGATGAAAGCGTCGATGACTGGTTCCTGGCGGCCGACGCTGCCCTCTACGAAGCCAAGCGCGGCGGTCGCAACCGCTGTGTCGTCGCCGACCGCGAACGGCGCGCGGCCTGAACCGGCGGCGCGGCCGGATCGAGGATCAGCGCGGGCCAGCGTTGGCGCCAGTCACGATACCAATCGGCGAGATTCTCGGGCGCTAGCGGCGTGGCCATCAGATAGCCCTGGGCGACGTCGCACTTCATTTCGCGCAGGAGGAGCAGTTGCGCCTCGGTCTCGACCCCTTCGGCGGTCGCGGTGAGGCCCAAGCCGTGGGCCAGTTCGATCATCGTCCTGACGAGCAGCCGGCTGTCCGCGCTGTCCATCATGTCGGTCAGGAAGAAGCGGTCGATCTTCAATTCGGTGAAGGGCAGCTGGCGAAGCTGCATCAGTGTCGAATAGCCCGTCCCGAAATCGTCGATGGCAAGGCCGATGCCCTTGATCCGGAAGCGGGTCAGCGTGTCCATCAGCTTGATCAGCGGCTGGGTCGCACCCTCGGTCAATTCAAGCACCAGCCGCTCGGTCGGCACCTCCAGCGCACGGCACATGCGTTCGACGAGGTCGGGGAAGTCGAGCTGCTCCAGGCTCAGTGCCGAGATGTTGAACGCCAGGCAGATGTCGATGCCCTGCTTGTGCCACAAGCGCCACTGGGTCAGCGCGGTGCGCAGTCCCCACTGGGTCAGCGGGTCGATCAACCCGTGGCGCTCGGCCAGGGGAACGAAGCGCGACGGTGGTATCGGCCCGAGCGCCGGGTCGTCCCACCGGACCAGGGCTTCGACACGCTTGAGACTGCCGTCGACGAGGCTGATCTTGGGTTGATAGGCAAGGTGGAGGCGGCCGTTGATCAAGGCACGTTCGAAGCCGTCGAGCAGCCCGAGGTCGGCTGCGGCAATCATGGCACGAGCTGCGGCCGGAGGCGCATCAGGAGCTGCTCGATTTCTTCGAGCCTGGTCGGCTTCTCGAGCGGGCCGGCCATCGTCAGCCCGAGCGCCTGGCCGAGCCGGAAGGCGCTTTCCAATACTCGCCGGTCGAAGCCGCTGATGATCAGCACCGGTCCGTCGAACGCTTCCGCCGCCAGAAACCGCAACAGCTCGACTCCGTCCATTCCCGGCATGCCAAGGTCGATGGCGACCATATGCGGGCGCTGGGCGGCGAACTTGCCGCGAAAGTCGACGTCGTCGCTGGCGATTTGCGGTGCGTAGTGGCTGAGCAGCGCGGCATCGGCGAGATAGGCTGCAAGCGCGGGTTCGTCGTCGATCAACAGCAACCGTGGTCGAGCGGGCGGCATCATCTGGTCCTCATTGGCCATGGATACGCGCACAGGATCGGGCTGGGTAGCGGAAACCACCGCAACGGCTTCTTAACGCTCGGTGCGCTAGTTGTTCCGTTTCTGATGCATTTCATCGCGAGGTTGCCATGTTCGGCACGTTGATCCGTCGCAAACCCGCCCGCTCATTCGGCCAGGACGAGGCGGCGTTCGATTCGACCACCTTCTCGCTGACGACCGAGGTGCCACGTCCCGTCGAGCGGCGGGGCGAGGACCGCCTGCCGGTGCTTCTGCGCGTCGCCAAGCTGACCAGTGACGAGGGCGAGCAGTTGATCCGCGTACGCACCATGTCGGCCGGCGGGCTTTCTGCCGAACATGGCCAGCGGCTTACGGTCGGCGAACATTGCTCGATCGAGATCGGGTCGCAGAAGGTCCCGTCGCAAGTGGTGTGGAAGCGCGAGGGGATGTGCGGCCTGAAGTTCGACCAGAACGTCGATCTTGGCGAGCTCCTGGCCGGGCGCAAGCCGCGCCACGGCTTCCGCCCGCGCCCGCCGCGGCTCGAAGTGCGCTGCAAGGCGAGCCTGCGCATCGGCAAGACCTATTACACGGTCGATGTCCATGACCTTTCGCTCGGCGGCATGAAGGTCGAGCCGATCGAGGAATATTGCCTCGGCAAGCAGGTCGTCGTCGTCGTCGAGAGCCTTCGCCCGGTGAAAGGCGAAGTGCGCTGGTTCAGCGACCGCAAGGCCGGCATCGTGTTCGACCAGCCGCTGAAGTTCGAGGAACTGGCCGAGTGGATGGGCAAGCGGCTCGAAATGGCCAGCCTGAAGGCAAGCATCAAGAAGGATTAATTGGTCGGTCCGGTCTGGATCACGGTGGTCGTGGTGGTGATCGGTGTCACCCCGGCGCTGGTGGGGGCGGTGGCCACGCGCCGGACGATGTGCGGCGTCACGACGATGTAAAGCTCGGTCTTGGCCCGGGTGCTGCGGTCGGTGCGAAAGGCCTGGCCAAGCAGCGGGATGTCGCCGAGCAGCGGCACCTTGGTCTTGGTGTTGATGAAATCCTCCTGCGTCAGTCCGCCGATGACGAAACTGTCGCCGTCGCGGACCGTCGCCGAGGTTTCGGCCTCGCGCTGGCTGATCGTCGGATAGCCTTGCGAATAGCCGGTCACGCTCGACACGACGCAAAACACGTGGCTCGACACGAAGCCGTCGTTGCTGACGCGCGGCGCGATCTGCAGCGTCACGCCGACGTTGACATATTGGACCTGCTGCGAGACGCCGTTGACCCCCGACAGGGTGATCGCGGTGAGGATCGGCAGCGCGTCGCCGGTGATGATCTTGGCGGTCGATCCGCTCTGCGCCGAAATGCGCGGCTTCGACACGATGCGGCCATTGCCCTTGGTGATCTGGGCATAGATCGCCGCCTGCAGCCCGATGCTGCTGAGGCGCGGCGAGGGGTTGCCATTGCCATCGTAGGGACCCTGGCGAACGTTGCCGAGGATGAACTGGCCGGTTTGCACCGTCGCGACGGCGATCTGGCCGTTGGAATTGGCGAAGTCGATGCCGATCGCCTTGGCGCCGCTTTCGGTCAGCTCGAGGAACTGGGTCTCGAGGATGACGCTGTCGAGCGGCTGGTCGATCGTTGCGATCATCGCCTTCATCCGCGCAATGCGGTCGGGCGAGCCCTTGAGCCAGATCGCGTTCAAACGGCGGTCAATCGCCATCCCGCTGTCGACCGCCTGACCGAGCGGGGTGTTGTCGCTGCCCGGCGCCTGGCTCGACGGACCGGGGTTGTAGTTCGCGCCTCCGGTCAGGCTGTTCGACCCGAATGCGGGTTCGCGCGGAATGAACAGGTCGTTCGACTTGACCGTGATCCCATCGGTCAGCAGCCCGACGATTTCGCTGACGTCGGCATATTTCAGCATCACCAGCTCATAGCCGTCCTCGCCCGGCGGCGGTTCATAGGCCGGCGGTACGCTACCGGTTCCCGCAGTCACGGCATCCGGCCCATTATTGTTGATAAGCGGGCCACGCCCACTCTTGATCGCGACATCGACCGTGCGGTCGCTCGTGGCATGGCCGCTGACGGTGGCGGGTGCGCTCGTCGTGAAGCGCATGATGAGAACCGAATCCTGCTGGTCGAACGTAATCCCACGCACCAGCCCCTTGAGATCTGGCGGTGAGACCGCGCCCGGGCTCCGCCCCGACAAGGCAAAGCCGAGCGCGGGCTGCGTCGGGTCATTACCGACCGGCTGGAAGGTATTTGGTTTCGGCGCAAAGGTCAGCTG
>JALYIX010000145.1 GCA_030775565.1 Pseudomonadota bacterium
GGATCGCGTCGCGCGCCTCGATCAGCGCGCGCGGCAGCGCGACGGCGCGGCGCCGCTCGTCCGCCGACAGATAGGCATTACGCGACGACAGCGCGAGGCCGTCCGGGTCGCGCACGATCGGCACCCCGACGACCGCACTCGGCAGCCCGAGGTCGCGGACCAGCTGGCGGATCACCGCGAGCTGCTGGAAATCCTTTTCGCCGAACAACGCCACGTCGGGCGCGGTCGCGATCAAAAGCTTGGCGACGACCGTCGCGACGCCGTCGAAATGTCCCGGCCGCGCCGCGCCGTCCCAGCGCTCGCTGATCCCGGCGACACTGACGGTGGTCGCGAAGCCCGGCGGATAGAGCGCCGCCGCGCTCGGCAACCACACCAGGTCGCACCCCGCCGCGCCCAGCATGGCGCAATCATCGGCCTCGCGCCGCGGATAGCGGTCAAGGTCCTCGCCGGCGCCAAACTGGAGCGGATTGACGAAAATCGTCGCCACGATCCGGTCGGCGCGACGCCGCGCTTCCTCGATCAGCGCCATGTGCCCGGCATGGAGCGCGCCCATCGTCGGCACCAGCGCGAGCCTGCTCCCGCCGCCGCGTAGCTGCGCCAGCGCTGGCCCAAGGGCCGCGAGGTCACGGATGATTTGCAACGAGATACCCCCTCCGATAGGACTTGGCCCGGGTTTAGTTTCAGGGGGCCGGGGCGGCAATGAGCCAACCGCATTTCATCGTCTTTGCCAACGAAAAGGGCGGGACGGGCAAGTCGACCACCGCGGTCCACACCGCGATCGCGCTTGCCGCGTCGGGCCACCGCGTCGGCGCATTGGACCTCGACAGCCGCCAGCGGACGACCACCCGCTACCTCGAGAACCGCGACGCAACCATCCGCCGCACCGGCGAACCGCTCGCGCAAGCCTCCTATGAAGTGCTCGACGACCAGACGATCGAAGGCCTCGACGCCGCCATCGCCCGCCTGTCCGAGCAATGCGATGTCCTCGTCATCGACACGCCCGGCCGCGACGACCCCGTCGCCCGCGCCGCGATCGTCAAGGCCGACACGCTCGTCACGCCGATGAACGACAGCTTCGTCGACCTCGACCTCATCGGCCAGGTCCATCCCGACACGTTCAAGATCACCAAGCCCAGTTTCTACGCCGAACTCATCTGGAACAGTCGCACCGCCCGCGCCAAGGCGACCGGCAAGTCGGTCGACTGGGTCGTCCTGCGCAACCGCCTCCAGCATATCCAGTCGCACAATCTCGCGCGCGTCGGCGCGGCGATGGACGAGCTTGCCCGCCGCGTCGGCTTCCGCGTCATCCCCGGCCTCGGCGAGCGCGTCATCTACCGCGAACTGTTCCCCAAGGGGCTGACCCTGCTTGATTTGAAGCAGCTCGGCGAGGTTGGCATGGGGCATATCGCGGCGCGGCAGGAACTTCGCGAAATGATCGCGGGTTTGGGCATCGCGGACGCCGATGAAGCCCCGCAGCCGGTCGCTGCCGCCGGCTGAACTTCAGTACAGGGACCAACTATGAGTCACGAGTTTCACGCGTCGATCTTGCGCGAATATGACGTGCGCGGGATCGTCGGCCAGACCCTTCACCCCGCCGACGCCACCGCGCTCGGCCGCAGCTATGCCGCGCTGGCGGTGTCCGAAGGTGCAAAAAAGATTGCCGTCGGCCGCGATGGCCGGACCCACTCCCCCGAGCTCGAAGCCGCGCTGATCGAGGGGCTCACCGCTGGCGGGCTCGATGTCGTTCGGATCGGCATGGGGCCGAGCCCGATGCTCTATTTCGCCACGGCAACGCTCGGTGTTGATGGCGGCATCCAGGTCACCGGAAGCCATAATCCGTCCGATTACAATGGCTTCAAGATGCTGCTTAATGGCCGGTCCGTCTTCGGCGCCGAGATCCAGGCGCTCGGTGCGCGCGCCAAGGCCGCCGACTGGACCCACGGCGAGGGACAGGTCAGCCAGACCGACGTGCTCGACGCCTATGTCAGCCGGCTGGTCGAGGACTTCAAAGGTGGCGCCTTCAAGATCGGCTGGGACGCGGGCAATGGCGCGGGGGGCCCGGCGCTCGAGAAACTGGTCAAGCGCCTCCCCGGCGAGCATCATGTCATCTTCGCCGAGGTCGACGGCACTTTCCCCAACCATCACCCCGACCCGACCGTCGAAGCCAATCTTGCCGACCTCAAGAAACTCGTCGCCGACAAGGGCCTCGACTTCGGCATCGCCTTCGACGGCGACGCCGACCGGATCGGCGCGGTCGACGGCCAGGGGCGGGTGATCTGGGGCGACCAGCTGGTCATGATCCTCGCCGGCCCAGTGCTGAAAGCGCTCCCCGGATCGACCATCATCGCCGACGTCAAAGCGTCGCAAACCCTCTTCGACCGCGTCGCGCAGCTCGGCGGCAAGCCGTTGATGTGGAACACCGGGCACAGCCTGATCAAGTCGAAGATGAAGGAAACCGGCGCCCCGCTGGCGGGAGAAATGTCGGGCCACATCTTCTTCAAGCACCGCTGGTACGGCTTCGACGACGCGCTCTACGCGGCGGTCCGCCTGATCGAGGCGGTCTCGGACAGCGGCAAGTCGTTGACGCAGCTCAAATCCGAAATGCCCACCGCGGTCTCGACCCCCGAGCTTCGCTTCCAGGTCGACGATACACGAAAATTCGCTGTCGTGCAGGAAGTCGCCGCTCGCCTTGCCGACACCGACGCGACCGTCGACAAGACCGACGGTGTCCGCGTCAAGACCGCCGACGGCTGGTGGCTGCTCCGCGCCTCGAACACGCAGGACGTCCTGGTCGCGCGCGCGGAGGCGAAGGATGCGCAAGGTCTGGCCCGCTTGACCGCGGCGATTGACGAGCAGCTGGCCGAGAGCGGAATTGAACGGACCCTGGCGGCGCATTGACCTTTACCGCACTGCAGCCCCCGCCCCCCGCGTTGCGCGGCTGGCGGGGGCGCGCAGAGCAGGGGGCGAGGCACATGCTCGCCCCCTGCTTCGCCGATGCTTAGCCCTTGTGCGCCGGAGTCGTGACCTTGACCGTGGGGACCTTCACCGTCTCGTTCTTGCTGCCGACTTCGACGTCGGGGCCCTGGACGTTATAGGCCGGTAGCTGACCGTCGGTGGTCTTGACCTTCACTTCGGGCATCTTGCCCTCTTTCGTCTTGTTCACCTGGCAGCCGGCAACGCCGAGGCCAATCGTACCGACTAGCAAAATGGCGGCGATCTTCTTCATGCAATAAACTCCCTACTGGACGCGTTCCACTGGACGGCGACTGCCGACAGCCCTGGCGCAACAACGTTATAATCCGGTAATCGGACCCGAAACAAACGGGAAAGTTTCGCCGCAGGCGGCGACCCCGTCAGTCGTCGTCATCCTCATAGCCGACCAGATGCAGCTCGCGCGCCTTGACCTGATGCAGCATGCACCAGTGCTTGAGCGCATCTTCGCGGCCATGCGTGATCCACACTTCGCGCGGGGCGACGTCGCGGATGGTCTGGGTCAGCTCGTCCCAGTCCGCATGGTCCGAAATGACCAGCGGCAGCTCGACATTCTTCTGCCGCGCGCGCTGGCGGATGCGCATCCAGCCCGACGCCATCGCCGTCACCGGATCGGGCAATCGCCGTGACCAGCGGTCGTTGAGCGCGGCGGGCGGGCAGATGATGATCCGCCCCACCAACTCCTCCTTCTTGACCCCGGTCGCCGGACGAAGCTCGCCGAGCGGGACCCCGAGCTGTTCGTAGAGCGTGCACAACCGCTCCATCGCCCCATGATAATAGATTGGATCGTCGTGCCCGCGCGCCCGAAGCTCGGCGATGACCCGCTGCGCCTTGCCAAGCGCATAGGCGCCGACCAGCACGCATCGCCCGGGTTCGGCGTGCAGCCGGTGCAACAACCGGTCGATCTCCGCGCCGGTATCGGGATGGCGGAACACCGGCAGGCCGAAGGTCGCCTCGGTAATGAAGATGTCGCACGGGGTAACGACGAATGGCGCGCAGGTCGGATCGGGGCGGCGCTTGTAGTCGCCCGAAACCACCACTCGCTCGCCTGCATGGTCGAGGATGATCTGCGCCGACCCGAGGACATGCCCGGCGGGCACGAAGCTGACGTCGACCTCGCCGATCCGCACCGTCTCGCCATAGGCCACCGGATTGGCCGACTGCTGGCCATAGCGAACGTCCATGATTGCCAGCGTCTCAGGCGTCGCCCACACCGCGCCATGCCCGCCGCGCGCATGGTCGGCGTGGCCGTGGGTGACGAGGGCCTGGTCCTTGGGGCTCGACGGATCGACCCACGCATTGGCGGGTTTGACGAAGATGCCTTCCGGAAAAGGCTCGATCCAGGACCCGAGGCGCGCCATCTGAAGCCTATGA
>JALYIX010000146.1 GCA_030775565.1 Pseudomonadota bacterium
GGGGACTAGATGCTCGAAATCGCCAATCTGTCGCACACTTATGCCAATGGCACGGTGGCGCTCGACGATGTCAGCCTGTCGATTCCGCGCGGCATGTTCGGTCTGCTCGGCCCCAATGGCGCAGGCAAATCGACCCTGATGCGCACCATCGCCACGCTTCAGGAGCCGACCTCGGGCAGCATCCGCTTCGGCGATATCGATGTGATCGCACAGCCGCAAACGCTCCGCCGTACCCTGGGCTACCTTCCCCAGGATTTCGGCGTCTACCCGCGCGTATCGGCTGCGGCGATGCTCGACCAGATGGCGGTGCTCAAGGGCATTACCGGCCGCTCTGACCGCAAGGCCGTCGTCGAAACGCTGCTCAACCAGACCAATTTGTGGGCGGTGCGGGACAAGTCGATCGCCGGCTTTTCGGGCGGTATGCGCCAGCGCTTCGGGATCGCCCAGGCGCTGATCGGCAATCCCGAGCTGATCATCGTCGACGAGCCCACCGCCGGGCTCGACCCCGAAGAGCGCAATCGCTTTCTCAACCTGCTCGCCGCGATCGGCGACAATGTCGTCGTCATCCTGTCGACGCACATCGTCGATGACGTCGCCGACTTGTGCCCGTTGATGGCGGTGCTCGCCGCGGGCCGGCTCCAGCTCCAAGGCAAGCCCGCCGACCTTATCGCCGCGACTCGCGGCCGCGTCTGGAAGAAGACCATCGCCGCCGCCGAGCTCGACCATTATCAGACGAGCCACGAGATCATCTCGACCCGCCTGTTCGCCGGCAACACGATCATCCATGTCCACGCCGATGCGCCCCCGCCGGGGTTCGAAGCGGTCGAAGGCGGGCTCGAGGATGTTTATTTCTCGACCCTCTCCACCCTCCGCCGCGCCGCCTGAGGGCGCGCCATGAGCAAGCTCCTTGGCATCGCCCGCTTCGAATTTCTCTATCAGCTGCGCAATCCGGTTTTCTGGGTCGCCAGCGCGATCTTCTTCCTGATGGGTTTCGGCCTCTCGGCCAGCGAGAATATCAACATCGGTACGCCGGGCGCGGTCCACGAGAACGCGCCCTATGCGATCGCCCGCGCGACCTCGCTGCTGACCCTCTTCTACCTGTTCGTGATCACCGCCTTCGTCGCCAACGCGATCGTCCGCGACGACAGCAGCGGCTTCGCCCCGATTGTCCGGGCGACTTCGGTCACCAAGGCGCAGATCGTGCTCGGCCGCTTCCTCGGCGGCCTCGGTGTCGCCTGGCTCGGCTATCTCGCCGTTCCGCTCGGCATGTTCGTCGGTTCGCTCATGCCCTGGGTCGATCCCGAGACGATCGGGCCGCAACGGCTCGCTTATTACTCGTGGAACTTCGCGCTGTTCGCGCTGCCCGACATCTTCCTTACCGCAGCGATCCTGTTCGCGCTGGCAACGACGCTGCGCTCGATGATGGCAAGCTATATTGGCGTGGTGCTGCTCGTCATGGGCTATCTGGTTACCATCGGCGTGCTCGGCCAGAAGATCGAATATCGCGACGCCTTCGCCCATTTCGAGCCGCTCGGGATCGGGGCGCTGGTCGACGTGACCCGCTACTGGACCCAGTCCGACATGAACACGCGGCTGGTCGAATTCGGCGGCACGCTGGCCTTCAATCGCGGCTTCACGGTCCTGCTAGCGATCGGTTTTCTCGCGCTGACCCTGTGGCGCTTCTCGATGACCGAGCGAGCGCCCTCGAAGCGCGCCCTGCGCAGGCTCGCCAGGCGCGATGCCCGCGACCGGCGGATCGCCGCGATACCCCCGCTGATGAGCGGCGCCGGGATCACGGCGCGCGACGCGGTCCCCTCGCGCCTCACCCAGTTCCTCGCTCGCCTGCGGGTCGAAAGCCGGCTTGTCCTGACCAGCCCCGGGACGATCGTCCTGACCCTGTTCGCGATCGTCAACACCGGCGCCAACCTGTGGTTAGCCCGCTCGACCTACGGCACGTCGGACCACCCGACGCTCGCCGCGACGATCAGCGGCGTGCGCGGTGGCTTCACGCTCAGCCTGATCATCATTGCGGTATTCTACGGCGGCGAGCTCGTCTGGCGCGAGCGCGAGCGCAAGCTCAACGAGCTGATCGATTCGACCCCGGTGCCGAGCTGGGTGATAACCATCCCCAAGATCCTCGCCATTTTCGTCGTGCTGCTGCTGATCAATCTTGCGGCGATGGCCACCGGACTGTTTTTCAGCCTGATCAAGGGCGCGCACGAATATGGCGTTGCCGCCTATCTTGGCTGGTACATCATCCCCGCGGCGATCGACGGCCTGCTGATCGCGGTGCTCGCGGTCTTCGCGCAAGTGCTCAGCCCCAACAAATATGTCGGCTGGGGGATCATGTTCATCTGGTTCGTCGGGTCGATTTTCCTGACCAACATGGGCTACACCAACCCGCTCTACAATTATGACAACAGCCCGAGCATCCCGCTCAGTGACTTCCTCGGTGTCGGCAGCTTCTGGCAGGGTGCGGCGCTGTTCCAGCTCTACTGGGCGATGGGCGCGATCATCCTCGCGGTCATCGCCCATCTGCTCTGGCCGCGCGG
>JALYIX010000147.1 GCA_030775565.1 Pseudomonadota bacterium
CTTACGAAACCCCCGAACAGCCGCGCTTCGAACTGGTCGGGCCGGACGTCACGATCGACGACCGCTCCGCGACGCCGCTGGCCTTGCTGTTCCACGAGCTGGCGACCAACGCCGCGAAATATGGCGCACTGTCGCTGCCCGACGGGCGGGTGCGGGTCGAAACCTCGGCGGCCGGCGGGAAAACCCGGCTGGCGTGGCGCGAGCGCGGCGGGCCGTCGGTCGCCGAGCCGGCCGGCGAGGGATTTGGAACGCGCCTGATCGCGATGAGCGTCAGGCAGCAACTCGGCGGGACGATCGAGCGCCAGTGGCATCACGACGGGCTCGAGGCGGTGATCGAAATCCCCGCCGCGTCGATGCACCGCAAATAGGCGCTTTCAGAACAGCCTGACCTCGGCGTGATCGATCGAAACGGGGCGGTCGTCGTTGGCGCACAGCTCGGCTGCGGCGCGGATCGCGCTTTCGCTGAACGGCTTGCGGATGTAGCCGAGCGCGGTCGTCGCAACGGGATCGATCTGGGCCGGGTTGGCGGTCACGTAGATCACCTTGGTGCCGTTGCGGCGGGCAAGGTCGCAGGCGATCGACGGGCCGGTCTGGCCGTCGCGCAGGTTGATGTCGACGAACGCGATGTCGACCGCGTCGGCATGTTCGAGCGCGGTCTCGCGGTCGGGGGCGATCGCCTTCACCGTATAGCCGGCGTCGGCGAGGATGCGCTCGATGTCCATCGCGACGAAAATCTCGTCCTCGACGATGAGAATGGTCTTGGGCACGAATTCACCTTGTCTTGTTGGGCACGGCCCCGTGCCGGGACACGCGCCGAAGCCAATTCTGATATGCGGAAAACGCCTACGCCACGAACATATGTGAGAGGGACAAACGAGCGAATTCAGGGTTGGTTGCGTCGTCCGCGGATCGGGACGACGTCGCTGCCCTGTGCGGAGCGCTGGCCGAGCAGCTCGACGACGCGCGCGGCGAGGTCGACCTGGCGGAATGGCTTGGCGAGGCGCGGGAGGTCGGCGCCGGGGCCCGAGGCGATGTTCGAATAGCCGGTGATGAGCAGCGCGGGGACCTCGGGGGCGATGGCGCGGGCGCGCTGGATGAGGTCGACCCCGTTCATCCCGGGCATGAGATAGTCGGAAATGACAAGGTCGATGCCATTGTCACCGCGCAGCAGGGACAGGGCCTCGCCGCCCGATGCGGCGGTGAGCAGGTGATAGCCGATGTCGCGGAGCATCTCGGCGGTGCCTTCGCGGACCAGTTCCTCATCGTCGACCAGCAGGATCGTCGCGTGGCCTACCGCGACCTGGAGGTTGACCTCGTCGTGGTCCGTCTCGCCGGGGATTTCGGTGGTCGTGGGCAACAGGATTTCGGCGGTCGTCCCCTGCCCCGGATCGCTGGTCAGGGTGAGCATTCCGCCGAGCTGGGCGGCGAGGCCGTGAACCATCGACAGGCCGAGCCCGGTGCCCTTGCCGACCCCCTTGGTCGAGAAGAAGGGTTCGACCGCGCGGGCCAGCGTCTCGCTCTCCATGCCGACGCCGCGGTCGATCACCGCGATGCGGATGTACTTGCCCTCGGCCAGTGTACCCGCCGCGGGGCGATCGACGGCCGCGGCCTCGATCCTGAGCGGGCCCCCGTCGGGCATCGCGTCGCGGGCGTTGATGGCGAGGTTGAGCAGCGCGTTCTCGAGCTGGTTCGGATCGACCAGCGCCGCCCACAGCCCCACCGTGCCGACGACTTCGAGCGTGATCTCGGGGCCCACCGTGCGGCGGATGAGGTCCGCCATGTCGTGGACGAGGCGGTTCACGTCCGTGGGGCGCGGGTCCAGCGTCTGGCGGCGCGAGAAGGCGAGCAGGCGATGGGTCAGCGCGGCGGCGCGTTTGGCGGCGCCCTGGGCCGCCACGATGTAGCGCTCGATATCGTCGATGCGGCCCTGGCGCACCCGGGCGCCCAGCAGTTCGAGACTGCCCGAGATGCCGGTCAGCAGGTTGTTGAAGTCGTGGGCGAGACCGCCGGTGAGCTGGCCCACGGCCTCCATCTTCTGCGACTGGCGCAGGGCGTCCTCGGCC
>JALYIX010000148.1 GCA_030775565.1 Pseudomonadota bacterium
GCGGCGGAACGCGCGGCGCGGCTTTTGGTCGCGTCAGGCGAGGATACCGTCGTGCAGACGCACCACGCGATCCATCTTCGCCGCAAGCCGTTCATTGTGGGTCGCGATCAGCGCGGCACTGCCTTCCAGGCGAACGAGCTTGAGAAACTCGGCAAGCACTGTGTCGGCGGTCTTCTCGTCGAGATTGCCGGTCGGCTCGTCGGCGAGGATCAGCGGCGGCCGGTTGGCCAGCGCTCGGGCGACCGCGACGCGCTGCTGCTCGCCGCCCGACAGCTTCGACGGGCGATGGTCGAGCCGCTGGCCGAGCCCGAGCGCGGTCAGCAATGCATCGGCGCGCTCGCGCGCCGCCGCGGGTTCGGCGCCGTGGATGAGTTGCGGCAGGATGACATTCTCGCGCGCGTCGAAGTCGGGCAGCAGGTGGTGGAACTGATAGACGAAGCCGAGCGCGTCACGGCGCAGGTCGGTGCGGGCGTCCCCGTCGAGCGATGCAGCTTCAACGCCGTGGAGCCGGATCGAGCCTTCGAAGCCACCCTCGAGCAGGCCGACGGCCTGGAGCAAGGTCGACTTGCCCGACCCCGATGGCCCGAGCAGCGCGACGATCTCGCCCGGCTGGACCGACAGGTCGACCCCGTTGAGCACATGGATCGTGGTCTCGCCCTGCGTGAAGCTGCGGCGCAGTGCCGTTGTTTGCAGAACCGGCTCACTCATAACGAAGCACCTGGACCGGATCGGTACTTGCCGCTTTCCACGCCGGATAGAGCGTTGCGAGGAAGCTCAGCACGAACGCCGTGATCACGATCGCGCCGACTTCGACCGGGTCCGACTTGGCCGGCAGATCGCTCAGGAACCGCACCGACGGGTCCCATAGGTTCTGCCCGGTCACCGCCTGAATCAGATTGACCACATTCTGGCGGAAGAAGAGGAAGATCGCCGCGAGGATGATCCCGGCGATGATCCCCAGGCTGCCGATGGTGACGCCGACCGTGACGAAGATCTTGATCATCGACCGCCGGCTGGCGCCCATCGTGCGCAGGATCGCGATGTCGCGGGTCTTGGCGCGGACGAGCATGATCAGCGAGGAGAGGATGTTGAACACCGCGACCAGCACGATCAGCGAGAGCACGACGAACATGGCGATGCGCTCGACCTCGAGCGCGCTGAACAACGCGGAATTGAGCTGGCGCCAGTCGACGACAATCCCCTTGCCGCGTACGATGTCGGCGAGCGGGGCAAGCGTCGGGCCGACCTTGTCGGGGTTGGCGACCTGGACTTCGATCATGCCGACCTGGTCGCCCATCATCAGCAGGGTCTGCGCGTCGGCCATCGGCATGATCACATAGGCCTTGTCATAGTCGTAGACACCGACCTCGAAGATCGCGCCGACGGTATAGGTAACGATGCGCGGGACGCTGCCGACCGGGGTGTCACGGCCCTCGGGAGAGATCAGGCTGATTTCGGCGCCGGGATAGGCGCCGAGCGCTTCGGCGAGGTGGCTACCGATGGCGACCTTGCCGCTGCCGGGGGTAATCGAGGCAATATTGCCCGACTTGATGTTCGAGGTGATGATCTTGTTGGTTTGCAGGTCTTCGGGGCGAAGCCCGCGGACGAGAACCCCTTCGACCCGGCCGTTGCCCGAGGCCATCAGCGGTTGTTCGATCAGGGGGACCGCCGAAACGACGCCCGGGGTCGCGCGGGCGGCGCTGGCAATTCGCTGCCAGTCGGACAGGCGGCCCTCATAGCCCTGGATGATCGCATGGCCGTTGAGGCCGACGATCTTGTCGAACAGCTCGGCGCGGAAACCGTTCATGACCGACATGACGATGATGAGCGCGGCCACGCCCAGCGCGACCGCGGCAAGGCTGATCGCGGCGACCAGGAAGATGAAGCCCTCGCCCTTGCCCGGCAGCAAATAGCGCCGAGCGATCATTCGTTCATAGCGGTTGAGGATCAAGCCGACAGCCTCGCGACGACCGCGTCGATCGGCAGGTCGAACTTCTCTCCGCTGCGGCGGTCCTTCAATTCGACCGTCCCCGCCGCGACCCCGCGGGGTCCGACGACGAGCTGCCACGGCAGCCCCATCAGATCCATTCCGCCGAGCTTGATTCCGCCCCGCTCGTCGCGGTCGTCGTAGAGGGTTTCGATTCCGGCCGCGGTCAGCTGGCGGTAAAGTTCGTCGGCGACCGCCACCGACGCTTCGTCATCGCCGCGCATGGTGACGAGCCCGACCTTGAACGGTGCGACTGCTTCGGGCCAGATGATGCCCCTGTCGTCATGGCTCGCCTCAATGATCGCCCCCACCAGGCGGCTGACGCCGATGCCATAGCTGCCCATCTGCGGGACCACATTGGTGCCGTCCTTGCCGGACACTTTGAGACCCATCGCGGTGGAATATTTGTCGCCGAAGTAGAAGATATGCCCGACCTCGATCCCGCGCCCGGTGCGCTGGCGGGTCGCGGGGACGTCGGCCCATTTGCCTTCGTCGTGGGTCTCGTCGGTCGCGGCATAGGTCGAGCTGACCTGGTCGAACAGCGCATGGAGCCCCGCCTCGTCGGCATAGTCGATATCGGTCTGGCTCCAGTCGATTTCCTCGAATCGCGAATCGTAGAAGACCTCGCTCTCCCCCGTGGGCGCAAGGACGATGAACTCATGGCTGAGGTCGCCGCCGATCGGGCCCGAAGCGGCCTTCATCGGCACCGCCCGAATGCCGAGCCGCTGGAAGGTACGCAGATAGGCGAGCAATTGGGTGTAATAGGACAGGCGCGCTCCGGCCTCGTCGAGGTCGAACGAGTAGGCGTCCTTCATCAGGAATTCGCGCCCGCGCATCACGCCGAAGCGGGGGCGGACCTCGTCGCGGAACTTCCACTGGATATGGTAAAGGGTGCGCGGCAGGTCGCGGTAGGATTTGACGTCGTCGCGGAACAGCGCGGTGATCATTTCCTCGTTGGTCGGGCCGTACAGCATGTCGCGCTCGTGGCGGTCCTTGATGCGCAGCATTTCGGGACCGTAAGCGTCATAGCGCCCCGACTGGCGCCAGAGGTCGGCCGACTGGAGGGTTGGCATCAAAAGCTCGCAGGCCCCCGCCTTGTCCTGCTCCTCGCGGACGATGTCGGCAATCTTGTTGAGCACGCGCAGGCCGAGCGGCAGCCAGGCGTAGATGCCGGCGGCGGTCTGGCGGACGAGCCCGGCCTGGAGCATCAGCTTGTGGCTGACGATCTGGGCGTCACTCGGACTTTCCTTGAGGACGGGGAGGAAGGACTTGGACAGGCGCAAGGGGGCGGGCTTTCGTCACGGAGCGTCGGGTCGGCTCGCTCTACGGTCCTGTTGGGCCGCTGGCAACGCGAACAAGCGCTGTTGCGCGCGTGCCACAGGGTGCCTGCAAAGACTCTTGCCGGGAACGATTCCGCGATGACATTGCCGTGGCTTCGCGTAGCTTCGCCTCATCGAACGAGCAGTACGCTGAAGTTCGGGGAGTTTCAGGCCAGGCAAAGCCGGCCGCCATTCCAAAGGGGGCTGACGAGCAATCGTCACGCAGGACGCCCGGGACGCTCAAGCGTCTCGGGCGTTTGCTTTTCTAGCGACCCAGGCCGGCGATCGCCTGGTCGACCAGCGCCTTGTCCGATCCCGCATCATGCCGCTCGGCGATCAGCTTGCTTACGGCCGCGGCGGCGGCGCGGGCGGTGGTCGCGCGGAGTTCGGCAATCGCGCTGCGCTCTTCGGACGCGATCTTGTCCTCGGCCATGCGCTGGCGGCGCGCGACCAGATTTTCGGCATCGGTCTGCGCCTTGGCAACGATGCCCTCGGCGTCGTGATGGGCGCGCTCGACGATCGCCGCGGCGTCGGCTTCGGCGGCCCTGGCCTTGGCTTCATATTCGGCCTTGAGCGCTTCGGCGTCCTCGCGCAGCGCTTCAGCTTCGGCGAGCTGGGCGCGGATCGCGGCGATCTTGTCGTCGAGCGACCGCCCGATCGCGCCAGGGACCTTCTTCCATACGAGGAGGACGATCACCACGACCATCGCGAGCGCGACGATCGCCGGGGCAGCGAGCCCCCAGATCGCGGGTTCAGCGGCCTCATGCATGCGCCAGCTCCTTGGCCACGGCAGCCTTGGCGGTCGCGTCATCGACGGTCAGCCCGGCGACCTTGGCGGCGAGTTCCTGCACCGCCTGCGATGCGACCGCCTCGATCTCGGCCATGGCGCTGGTGCGCGCCTCGCCGATCCGCTGCATTGCCTGGTCAAGCTTGAGCCCGATTGCCGTGTCGGCCTCGCCAACGCGCGCTTCGGAGGCCTTGGTGGCGCTCGCCTTGGCCTCGGCGGCAAGATGCGCCGCTTCGGCACGGCTCTTGTCCATCGCCGCGCGATAGTCTTCCTCGAGTGCGTCGGCGGCCTCGCGGGCCCCTTCCGCGCTCTTGAGGTCGGCGGCGATCTTCGCATCGCGCGCGTCGACCGTCCCGATGATCTTGGGCAACATGCCAAGACCGATCACGACGAAGATCGCGCCGAAGAAGATCGTCAGCCAGAACAGCTGCGATGCATAGATTTCGCCAATCTGGCTAATCTGCGGCATGAGCGCCGACCCCTGAGTGCGTGGTTAAGTTAGGCGACGAACAGCAGGATCATCGCGACGACGAACGCCAGCAGGCCGAGCAGCTCGGCGGCGGCGAAGCCGATGAATAAGCGGCCCTGCTGGCCGTCGGCCGCGCCCGGGTTGCGAAGCGCGCCCTCGAGGAACGAGCCGAACACATTGCCCACGCCGAGCGCGGCCATGCCGACGCCGATCGCGGCGAGACCGGCACCGAGAAGCTTGGCTGCATTTGCGTCCATGATATTAAACTCCCTTGAGTATTCAGTGACTTAATGAAGATTGATCGCGTCGTTCAGATAAAGCGACGTGAGCAGGGCGAAAACATAGGCCTGGATCGCGCTGACCAAGAGCTCGAGCAGGGTGATGCCGACCATCAGGATGAAGCTGGGCACGCTGACCACCAGCGGCACCCAGTGCGCACCGGCGTTGGCGCCGTTGATGACGAAACCGGCGAGGACTTCCATCAGGATGTGCCCGGCGGTGATCGCGACGAACAGCCGCAGCCCAAGGCTGAACGGGCGCATCAGGAAGCTGATCAGTTCGATCGGGAAGATCGCCGCCGCCATGGGGCCCTTGACCCCGTGCGGCACGAACAGGCTGAAAAAGTGGAAGCCATGCTTGGCGAAGCCGACCACCAGCACGATCAGGAAGCTGGTGATGGCAAGCACCCCGGTGATCGTCAGCTGGCTGGTCACCGCGAAGGGATGAACACCAACGATCGCGCTCGGGAACATGCCGAGCATGTTGGCGAACAGAATGAACATGAACAGCGAGAAGACCCACGGCACGAAGCGCCGCCCGGCGGGGCCGATATTGGTGTCCATCATGTTGGTGATGAAGCCGGTGAAGCCCTCGACCGCGACCTGCCAGCGGCCCGGTACGAGCTCGCGCTTCATGCCGCCGAGCATGAACAGCCAGACGCAGGCGAAGGTCAGCGCCATCCACGCCGCGGAATTGGTGAAGGCGATGCTGTGGCCCGCAATCGCCCAGTCCCGACCGAACAGGGGTTCGATCAGGAACTGGTGCATCGGGTCGATCTTGCCGGATTCAGCAGCCACGTTCCAAAATTCCTAGCGCGAAGGGCCGGAAGCCCCGGGGCCCCGGCTCGAAAGCTTGATGATGCTCCAGAAGCCGCCGACGGTGCCGAGCACCAGGAAGACGATCAGGAGCACATGCCCGGTGTGGAACAGCTTATCGAGTACCCACCCGATCAGCGCTCCGCCGACAAGCCCGCCGATGAGGGTCGACAGGACGCGGTTGCCGAGCTGCTCATTGGCATCGGCGACCGGTCCCTTGCCGACTCGCTTGGCCTCCTCAGTCTGCGCCCGCGCGAGCCGCTGTTCGAGCGAATCGAGCCGTGCATCCTGGGGTGACGACGGGTCCTGCCCGGGCTCGTTCGCTGCCATGATCCGTGTCACTCCGGTTGTGCGCCGCCCCTCGTGGGAAGCGCTGCGCGGAAGGCAAGAAACATGGCGGCGTCAAAGCCCGCCAAGGCGCCGCCCCTTTAGAAAGGGGGGTGCGGGGTGTCAACGGCAGGCTGGTCGGATCGCGCGACTAGCGGCAATAATCCGGGGTGGGGACGGGCTGGCCGGGGCTTCGCACATGCCACCGGTTGTCAGTCGAGAAATAGCGCTCGCCGACGCGAACCCCGCCGAGCAGCTGGCAGCCCGCGGTGATGCCGATCTCCTGCATCGTCACTCCACGCGCCTGCGACAATTGCGAGTAGAGCGAGCGGCGCAACAGGTTGACCGACGTGACCTGGCGACGGAGCACGACACCACTTTCGACCACGCTGCCAAGATAGCCGTCATAGCGTTCGCCGACGAGACCCGCGGCGCGCGCCTGGGCGACGGCGGCGGACGGTGAAGAGCCCTGCGCCATGGCGGGCGCAGCGGCGAGCGCAAGCAGCGCCGCCGGGAGCAGCGCGCGCAGCATCATTGACCAGGCTTCTTGCCGAGCGGCGACGGCGCGGCCTGCGGGAATGCCTCCGGGTTCGACTTGATCAGCTGGTCGACGTCACGCTGGAGGCGGACAAGCACTTCCTGCTTAATGTCGACGTTGAGGTTGATCTCGATCGGCTTTTCGGGCGTCTTGACCGATATGCAGCCGCCCAGCGCGGGTAGCAGCAGCGCCACCCCCAACCGGGCAACCCCTGGATAAACTCGCATCGCCTTGCTCCTCATTGCTCGGGTTTCTTGGTGACGGTGACTTGGTCCTTGACCGGGGTCTGGGTCTGATTTTGACTTTCGAGCTTGCGGATCGTCACCGCCGCGTCGGGCAGGTTGCCAAGCGGCCCCGGCAGCGCGTCATGGATCGTGCCCCGCGGATCGTTGAAACTTTTCGCCGTGCCGATCAGCGCGCGGAAGGGGCCCTTGATCGAGACGTTGAACTTGAACGGCAGTTTCTTGAGCAGGCTGCGCACGATCCGCTGGGTCTTGTTGTTGCCCAGCGCGACCGAATCGATTGTCAGCCGCGTCGCAAATTCGCCGGCCAGATCGCCGTCGAGGCGCACGATCATCGTCTTGAAGCGAAGGTCGCGCAGCGCGTTGAAGGCGATTCCGCCGAACATCCCGAGGTTGGCCTTGCTGACCACCCCGACGTAGGACAGCGATCCCCCTGGCAGGCGGCTGTCGAGCCGACCGCCGACGATCCGCCCGCCATTCTCGTCGAAGATCATCGGCAGCACGCCATCGAACTTGCCGCTGGCGCTGATCTCCTTGAAGCCGAAGCTGTTGACCAGGGTGTGCGCATCGAGCGCGACGACCTCGAAGGTCAGCCGCTTGGCGGTGGGACGGCCGAGATTGAGGATCGTCTCGCGCAGGATCAGCTGGCCGTCCATGAACGGCCATTCGCCGCGCTCGATCTTGACCAGCTGGCCGGGCAGCAATTGATAGTGGAGCGTGCCATTCTCGACCAGGATACCGGGGTTGACGGTGGCGAGGGTGACGACCTGTCCCGGCGCGGTTTCCAGCCCGAGCAGGTCGATGAAGTGGACCGTGCCACTGAGCCCGGTCACGGGACCAAAGGTTGCGGCGAGATCGGTCGAATTGGTCGAAAAGTCGCCGGTCGAGGTGACCTTCGTCCCGTTCCAGTTGATCCGCCCCTGGCCGCTGACGCTGCCGTCGACCAGCGCGATGACCCCTTCGG
>JALYIX010000149.1 GCA_030775565.1 Pseudomonadota bacterium
CGATACCGCTGTCGATGGTGCCTCGGGACGCGCTGTCGCATTGCTCGACGCCGTCGGCGACCGGGTGGGTGAACAGATGACCGTGCTCGACGAGCGGCTGGCGTCGGCGCGCGCCACTTTAAGCGTCGTGGGATCCGAGGGCGTCGAAGTGACCGGCCAGCATCTCGACCGGCTGCTGAGCGCCGCGAGTGACCTGTCGCGCTTGCTGTCGCTATGCGACGAGCAGAGCCAGAAACTGCACGAGGCCGCCGACAGCAAGCTCGTCGCGCTGCCGGCGCGCTTCAGCGACGCACAGCTGCAGGGCGAGGCGGTCTTTACCGCGCTCGCGGCGCGTGCTGCGGCGCTGGCGGCCGATCTCGACCAGCTCGAGATGCCGTTCGCGACCTCGACCACCGCGATCGAGTCGATCGGCGCGCGGATGAACGACCTCCACCGCATCGCCGACGATTTCGGTCACATGCTCACCACCAGCCTGCCCGCGGCCACCCTGCAGTTCAACGAGCTGGAGATGGGTGCGACGGCCCTGACCCGGCAAGTCGAGGGACTGCGCGAAACGCTAGCGGCGGGCGAGCGGGCGACCCGCCAGGTCGGGGTTCTGGTGGGCGAGGCACGGATCGAACTCACCGCGCTGGGCGATGCTGATCTCAAGCTGGTCAATGACCATGTCAATGCGACGGCGATCGGGATCAGGAACCTCGGTCATCAGATCGCCGCGCACGCGACGCTGAGCGGCGAGACCAAGGCGATCGTCGAAGGCGATCTCGAGGCGTTGGACGAGCGGCTTCGGGTCCTGCAGCACGAAAGCGAAGCCTGCCTGACCGCTGTCTCGGCGCAAGTCGGTGAGGTTCGGGCCTCGATCGATGGGCTGACCGAGCCGTTCGCGGAGGTTGGGCATCTGCTCCACAACGTCATCGTCCAGGTCACGACCGTCACCGAAGCGACGGGTGTGATCGATCGCCAGCTCGACCAGCGTCTCGCCGCGACCGCAGTCGCATTTGCCGAACTCGACGCGCGCTCCGAGGGCCTGATCGCGCAAACCTTGGCACTGCGTGCGGCGACTGCCGAGGAGGCGCAGCTTGTTGCCGCGGCATCGGACATCTTCGCGCGCGAGCGGGTCGCTTTCACTGCTGCTGCCGCTGCGCTCGGTGCCAAGTTCGAACACGCCCGGACCATGCTCGAAGAACTCGATACCGCGACGGCCCGGATCAGCGCCGGCACCGCCGAGCAGCTCGGTCAAACGTTCGAGCGCGTCCGGGTTATGGCCGAAGCGAGTTCAGCGGCGCTGGGCGGTATGCTCGAGCGCATCATCGGCGAGGCCCAGCTGGCGCTCGATAAAGCGGGTGCGACGACTGCTGAAACGGCGTTCCGCGTGCCGATCCGCCGCGAAGTGCTCGCCGTCGAAGCCGCCGCCGACCGGGCTGGGATCATGGCCGAAGCTGCCGCGCAGCGTGTTGCCGGGCAGG
This sequence comes from Pseudomonadota bacterium, assembly GCA_030775565.1. GTDB lineage: Bacteria > Pseudomonadota > Alphaproteobacteria > Sphingomonadales > Sphingomonadaceae > Sphingomicrobium. The sequence continues at coordinate 1,464 of JALYIX010000149.1, forward strand.
CGCGGGCCATGACGGTCAAGATCGACGAGGTCGACGCCAAGGTCGACGAGATCGAAACGCGCCTCGACGTGCGGGCGCGCGACACGCTGTCGGCGCGTTCGACCCGGCTGATCGAGATGCTCAACGCTGCGTCGGTGGATGTCGCACGGCTGCTGTCGATCGACGCCGGCGAGCAGGCCTGGGTGCGTTATTGGAGAGGCGATCGCAGCATTTTCGCGCGACGCATGGTGCGCCTGATCGATCGGCCGACGACCGCCAAGATCAAGCGTCACTTCGCGCACGACGAAGCTTTTCACGCCGAAGCTGCACATTATCTCGACCTGTTCGAGAAGCTGTCACGGCGCCTGCTGGACGATCCGGACGGCGACGCGCTGCTGGCGACCGTCGTGTCGTCCGACATCGGCAAGCTCTATGTCGCGATTGCCCGCGCTACCGGCCGGTGGTCACCGACGGCATAGTGCGCCGCCAGCGGTCCGCCGCCCGTCGCCCACAGCCACCACAAGGTTCCCAAGGCAATCGCCACCGCATAGGGCAGGGGCTTCGCGGGCTGGCTGACACGGCCGCGGCGCTCGTCCTGCGCCGTCGCCAAGCGCCTTGCGATCATCAGCACCAGCGCCAGCAGGCCACCGGCAATCGAGGTGGCGATGAACATCAGGGCGAAGCCGGCAAGACCGGTCCAGGCGGCAACCGCCGTCATCAGCTTGACGTCGCCGCCGCCCAACCAGCCACGGCTGAAGGCCAGCAGACCGAAGCCGAACATCAGCAGCGGCGCGCCGAGGTGCGACCACCAGACGATCCCGGGTTCGAGGAGGCAGAAGATCAGTGCCAGCGCGCCGATGGCGAGCGAGGCGCTATCGGGAATCTCGAACTTTACGGCGTCGATCGCCGCCGCCCAGGCAACGATGAACAGCGCCGCAAATGCGGCCGCCTCCGTCACGATTGCCATCATCGTGCGGGCGCGCCAGCCTCGAGCGGCTTATGGGCAAGCTGCTTCAGATAGACCAGATTGTCCCACGCGGTCCGGTCGAACTGCGGATTCAGCCGCATCGCCCGCGTGAAAAACGTCTCCGCCAAGCCGTAGTCGCCCCGGCTCATCGCGGCAAAGCCGACCGTGTTGAGATCGTTTGCCATGCTCAACTTAGTCGAGCCGGCGAAGGCGTTCTTGTAATCGCCCTGCATGGCGCGCGCGAGGCGCAGGTTGTTGGCGGCCGTCGTCAGCTTCGGATCTATCGTCAGCGCTAGAGCCGAATCGGCGGCAGCCTCCGCGAAGCGGCCCCGAAGCAGTCGCGAATAGCCGCGGTTGGTCAGCGCCGCTGCCGACCGCGGGTCTAGCGCCAGCGCGTGGCCGTACGCGACGTCGGCAGCCGGCCAGTCACGCAG
>JALYIX010000150.1 GCA_030775565.1 Pseudomonadota bacterium
CCAACGACCTCGCCGCAAGCCTGCGATTGCCGCCAGGCGCGGGGAGGGTACCGCTCCAGTTCGCTCTCCAATCGGTCATCATCGCCGCTCGCGCCGCCGGCTGCGCGGTCTTCGACGGAGTGTTCAACCGGCTCGACGATCTCGAGGGTTTTGCTGCCGAATGCGCAGAGACGCGGGGGCTGGGGTTCGACGGGAAGACCTTGATCCACCCCGATCAGATCGAACCCTGCCTTGCTGCCTTCGCGCCGACGCCGGCGGAAATCGCCCGCGCCGAGCGGCTCGTCGCCGCCGCGTCGGGCGGGGCCGAGCGGTTCGAGAATGCGATGGTCGAAACGATGCACGTCGAAGCAGCGAAGCGGTTGCTTGCCCGCCGCTGATCGCCCGCCCCCTTGGCGAATCGCTCGGCCCCTGTCATTGGCCCCCATGGCCGACTTCCTCTTCCCCGAAATCCCGCTTGGACTGACCTTCGACGACGTCCTGCTCCAGCCGCTCGCCTCGAGCATCCTGCCGAGCCAGGCCGACACGCGAACCTTCCTCACCCGCGAAATCCCGCTCGCCATCCCGCTCGTCTCGGCGGCGATGGACACCGTCACCGAAACCGACATGGCGATCGCGCTGGCGCAATTGGGCGGGATCGGCGTGCTTCACCGCAACCTCGACGTCGAGGCGCAGGCCGCGGCGGTGCGCGCGGTCAAGCGGTTCGAGAGCGGGATGGTGGTCAACCCGATCACCATGACCCCCGACCAGACGCTGGCCGACGCGCTCGACCTGATGAAGGCCAACCGCATTTCGGGCATTCCGGTCGTCGAGAAGTCGCGCAAGCTGGTCGGGATCCTCACCAACCGCGATGTCCGCTTCGCCGAGAACCCGCGCCAGCCGGTCAGCGAACTGATGACCAAGGACAATCTCGCCACCGTCCCGCTCGGCACCGGGCAGGAAGCGGCGCGGCGGATTTTGCACCAGCGGCGGATCGAAAAGCTACTGGTGGTCGACGAGGCCAATCACTGTGTCGGGCTGATCACCGTCAAGGATATCGAAAAGGCGGTCGCCTCGCCCAACGCTACCAAGGATGCCGAAGGCCGCTTGCGCGTCGCGGCGGCGACCACAGTCGGCGATTCGGGCTTCGCGCGGTCGGAGGCACTGATCGACGCTGGCTGTGACTGCATCGTCATCGACACGGCGCATGGTCACAATGCCGATGTCGCGCGTGCGGTAGAGCGGGTCAAGAAATTGTCCAACGGCGCGCAGGTTGTGGCCGGCAATGTCGCTACCGCCGATGCGGCCAAGGCGCTCGCTGACGCTGGCGCGGACGCGATTAAGGTCGGCATCGGGCCAGGCTCGATCTGCACCACCCGGATCGTCGCGGGCGTCGGTGTCCCGCAATTGAGCGCGATCATGGCGGCGGCTTCGGCGGCGGCCAAGATGGGGGTTCCGGTGATCGCCGACGGCGGCATCCGTACCTCGGGCGATATCGCCAAGGCGCTCGCCGCGGGGGCATCGGTCGCGATGATCGGGTCGTTGCTCGCGGGCACGGCCGAGGCACCCGGGGAGACGTTCCTGTACCAGGGCCGGGCCTACAAGGCCTATCGCGGGATGGGCAGCGTCGGTGCGATGGCGCGCGGTTCGGCCGACCGCTATTTCCAGCAGGACATCAAGGATCAGTTGAAGCTGGTGCCCGAGGGGATCGAGGGGCAGGTCGCGTTCAAGGGCCCGGTGCGCGATATTGTCCACCAGCTCGTCGGCGGGGTGAAGGCAGCAATGGGCTACACCGGTGCGGCGACGATCGCCCACCTCCAGCAGCGCGCGCGATTCGTTCGGATTACCAATGCCGGGCTTTCCGAGAGCCACGTCCACGACGTGTCGATCACGCGAGAGGCACCCAATTATCCCACACGCTGAGCCCTCCGGCGCTTCCCGCAAGCGGGATAGGGGTCGATGACGCCCTCGGCCCGGGTCCAGGCGGCAATCGACATCCTCGACGAGGTCATCGCCGCCGCGCGTGACGACGGGCCGCCAGCCGACTCGATCGTCGCGGCCTATTTCAAGACGCGCCGCTATGCCGGGTCGAAGGATCGCCGCGCGGTGCGCGAGCTGGTGTTCCGCGCGATCCGCCGCTCGGGTGAGATCCCCGAGGCCGGGCGCTCGGCGATGCTCGGCCTGTCGGCCGACGACCGCGAAATCCTAAAGAGCTTTACCGGGCCGCCGCATGGACCCGAGCCGGTCGAGAAGGGCGAAAAGCGGACCAGGCCGAGCCTCATCCCGCAATGGGTCGAACGCGAACTGTCGCCGCTCGTCGGCCCTTCCGAATGGCCCGCCCTCGTCCAGCGCGCGCCGCTCGACATCCGCGTCAACACCGCGCGCACGACCCGCGAGGCCATCGCCGAAACATTTCCCGGCGCCGAGCCGACCCCGATCAGTCCCTGGGGCCTGCGGCTCCGCGCCGACACGCGCGTCGACCAATCCCTAAGCTTCGCCGAGGGCCTGGTTGAAGTGCAGGACGAAGGCAGCCAGCTGATCGCGCTTGCCTGCGCCGCGAAGCCCGGCATGCGGATTATCGACCTGTGCGCCGGGGCAGGGGGCAAGGCGCTCGCGCTCGCCGCCGCGACGGGCAATGGCGTCGAGATCATCGCCTGTGACACCAATCGCCAGCGCTTGCAGAAGCTTAGCCCCCGTGCCGACCGCGCCGGGGCGACCATTACTACCCAACTGCTCAATCCCCCGCGCGAAGCCATCGAACTCACCCACCTCGCGGCGACCGCCGACCTTGTGCTGGTCGATGCCCCCTGTTCGGGCAGCGGGACATGGCGGCGCAGCCCCGAGGGACGCTGGCGGCTGACCCCGCATCGTCTCGAGCGGGTCGCCGCGCTCCAGGCCCGCGTGCTCGATCTCGCCGCGCCACTGGTCAAGCCGGGGGGGGCGCTGGTCTATGCGGTCTGTTCGCTCATCGGTCGCGAAGGCGCCGACCAGATCGCCGCCTTCTTAGGCCGCCATTCAGGATGGAGCGTGCAGGAACCATTGGACGGTGTCGGTCGGGCCGATGGTCCGGGGCGGTTGCTTACCCCGGGTCATGACGACACCGACGGATTTTTCGTCGCGCGGCTTATCCGTTCATGATATCGCGCGTCGTTCGGAGTGGAGAGGTTGATGGCTAAGCACCTGGTCTTGTTGGCGTTGACCCTGAGCAGCGCGGCAATGGCGCCGGTCGTCGCGCAAAAGCCCGATGACCAGATCGCGCCGCTGTCGCTCCAGTACCAGCAGCGCGCTCAGGCAGCGCTTGGGGCGGGCAATCTCGCCGCAGCCGACGACGCGCTCGAAACCGCCCTGGCGGTCGATCCGCGCAATCGCTCGGCGTTCGTCGATCTCGCCCGCGTCGCCACTCGCCAGAAATTGTTCGGCAAGGCGATTCGCTTCACCAACAAGGCGCTGGCGCTCGAGCCCAACGACCGCGACGCGCTCGCGGTGCAGGGCGTGGCGATGGTCGAACTTGGCGCTACCCCGCGCGCGCAGCAGAATCTGGCCAAGCTGCAAACGCTGTGCGGCAAGGCTTGCCCGCAAGTCTCCGAACTGGGCGCGGCGATCACCCGTGGCCCGACTCCCGCGCCGGTCAAGGCGTCGACGGCGGTGAGCCCGAAGAAGAACTGAGCAGTCGCGCCACCGCGACGAATTCCTCGACCGAAAGCATTTCGGCGCGACGCGAACTGTCGATCCCTAGCTCACAAAGCGCATCAAGCGCGCCCGCCAACCCCTTGAGACTCTGACGGAGCATCTTGCGGCGTTGACCGAAGGCCGCCGCGGTCAGGCGTTCGAGGACGACGTGCTCGAACCTGGTCGGGGCTTCGGCCGGGACAATATGCACCACCGCCGAAGCGACCTTGGGCGGGGGGGTAAAAGCCGACCGATGAACCTGAAGCGCGATCCGCGGACTCGCGCGCCACTGCGCCGCGACCGCCAGGCGGCCATAATGCTCGGTCCCCACCCCGGCAACGATCCGCTCGGCGACCTCGCGCTGGAACATGAGCGTCAGCGAGCGCCACCACGGCGGCCATGGTCCGGCAAGCCACCGCAGAAGTAGCGCAGTACCGACGTTATAGGGCAGGTTCGCAACGATATGCGCGCCATCGCCCGCTTGGGCGCGTTCGTCGATCTCGAGCGCGTCTCCCTCGATCAGGCGCAATTTGCCCGGATAGGCGGCCTCGAGTTCGGCCAAAGCCGGCAGGCAGCGCCGGTCGCGCTCGACCGCGACGACCTTTGCGCCGTTATCGAGCAAGGCGCCGGTCAGTCCGCCTGGACCGGGGCCGACTTCATAAACCGTCTGTCCGGCGAGATCGCCCGGGATTGCCGCGATCCGCGCCAGCAGTTGCCGGTCAAGGATGAAATTCTGGCCGAGCGCCTTGCTTGCCGACAGCCCGTGACGGGCAATCACCGCGCGGAGCGGCTCCTCGCTCACGCGCCGCAGCGGATCGCGGAGGCGCTCGCGGCCAGCCGGATCGCCGCCGCCATCGCCCGCGGATCGGCGCGATCCTGTCCGGCAATGTCGAAGGCCGTGCCGTGGTCGGGCGCGGTGCGGACGATGGGGAGGCCCAAGGTGATGTTCACCCCCTCTTCAAAATGAAGCGTTTTCAGCGGGATAAGTCCCTGGTCATGATACATGCACAGAGCCGCGTCATAATTGGCGCGGGCCGCCGCGTGGAACATGGCGTCTGGCGAATGGGGACCGGTCACGCGCCACCCCTCGGCCCGCAGCGTGGCGACGGCGGGCTCGATGATCTCGATCTCTTCGCGGCCCAGGGCGCCGCCCTCGCCCGCGTGGGGGTTGAGCGCAGCGACCGCGAGGCGCGGCTCGGCGATGCCGAAGCTGCGTTGCAGACCGCGCAGGGCGGCGCGTCCGCGCGCTTCGACGAGCGCCCGGGTGAGCACGGCAGGGACCTCCGACAAGGCAATGTGCGTCGTCACCAGCACGGTTCGCAACGTCGGACCCGCCAGCATCATCGCGACATTGCCGGCCGAGACCCCGCACCGTTCGGCGACGAATTCGGTCTGGCCGGGGTGGGTGAAGCCGATCGCGTAGAGCGCCTCCTTGCTGACCGGCCCGGTGACCACCGCGCTGGCCGCGCCCGACCGGGCGAGACCAACCGCCAGTTCGAGCGCATCTAGCGCGGTATGCGCCCCGGCGATGCTGGGCTGGCCGGGGATGTCGGCAGTGCTGCCCGGGATGACGAGCAGCGGCAGTCCGACGTCGAACGCGCTATCCGTCTCGCGCGGGTCGTCGATCACCGCGATCGGCCCGTCCCACACGGCCCCGATCGCGCGCGGATCGCCGATCGCGACGAACGGCGGCAAGCCGAATTCGCCGCGATGGTCCCAGCATTTGGCAATGATCTCCGGCCCGATCCCGGCCGGGTCGCCGAGCGAGACGGCGATCGGCGCCGTTGGGGAGGATTGCACCGTCTCGCCAGCCCCTATCGATAATCGATGATCGCGTCGCGGCGCAGGTCGCGCAGATAGCGGCGGGCACGCAGGTTGGTGCGCTCCTCGTTGAGCTGGCTGTAGACCTGGTCGTAGGTCGGCGCCGTGGGGTCGGCTTCGTCGCGCCCGCAGATGACGAGGGTGCGCACCCCTTCCTCGATCGAGCCGAACGGGCGGGTCGCCATGCCGACCTGCATCGGCAGCATCATCTGCTGCAGCGCCGGGGGCAGGTCACGCAGCTTGACGCCGTCGGACTGAACGACCTCGCCATGGAAATCGGCCGCAAGCTTGTCCGCCCCGCCGCACCCGCCGACATTGGTCACCGCCGCGGCGAACTTCTGGACGATCGGCTCCGCTGCGGCGCGGGTCATGCCCTTGGGGAAGGCGACCGATACCTGCTTGAGGTTGAGCACCGCGTTGCGCGGATCGGCGGTGAGGATCTTGCGCGTGTCCTGCAGCGCCACGATCGACACACCGCCGGGCACCGGGATCGGTGCCGAGACGCTGCCGGGCGACATCTCGCGAATGGCGGCGGCAAGCGGCTCGGGCAATTGCCCGAAGCGGACCCAGCCGAGGTCGCCCCCGACCGCCGCGGTCGACGCCTCGCTATACTGGCGCGCATAGCCGACGAACGAGCCGCCCTTCTTGATCGCGTCGAGCACCTTGCCTGCGTTCGCCAGCGTCTGCGCCTCGTTGCCGGGGGTCGACGAAAGGAAGATTTCCCCGACGTGATATTCCTCGGTTCCCTTCGACGCGTTCATCCGGGCGATCACCGCCTTGACCTCGTCCTCGCCGACGCTGGTGCTGTTTTCGATCTTGGCACGCTGCAATCGGGCCCAGGCGGTTTCGCCCTCGATCTGGCGGCGGATCGAGCGAATCGAGGAGCCGTTGGCCTTGAGAAAGGCAGCCATCTGTTCCGGGGTCTGCTTCACATTCCCGGCGACCCGCACGACCGTCTTGTCGATATCGGCCGAGGTGACCTTGATGTCCTCGCCCTTCGCCGCCTGGATCTCGAGCGTTTCGTCGATGAGATTGCGGAGCACCTGCTGGCGCAACGTCAGCATCTGGTCGGCCGGAATCTTGCCTCCGTTCGAGATGGCGAGCAGCGCCAGCCGCTGGTCGATGTCGGTCTGAGTGATGACTTCGCCGTTGACGATCGCGGTGGCGCGCACCTCGGTCGGCAACGTCGTCCCGAACAACTCCGGATTGGACGGGAGCCGAAGCCCGGTGGTGGTGTTGATCGGCTGTACCTGCTGCGCGGCGCCAGCGTCGGTGCCGGCGTCCTGCGCCAGCGCGACTCCAGCTACCGCTAACGCGGCGCCGGCCAGAAGCCTTGCCGTCCAGCCTATCGTCTTGCCTGCAATCACGCCAGAATAATCCTTGTTCTCAGCCGTTTCGAGTAAAGCCCTGCCGTCCATCCGCTGAACCCCAGCTTAGCGGCCGAGGTTCTTGAGGGCGAAATGAAGCGCGAAGGTGCTGCCCTTGCGGAATGTCCCGATGCGCTCATAGTCGCGCCGCCACTGGACGCCAAATGTCACACAGTCGTCCTCATAATCGATCCCCAGCCGGTGGCGCACCGGCTCGAACCCGCTGGCGAGCGACAAGGGGTCCTCGCTGCTGTTGGTGAGGTCGATGACGGTCGCCCCGAACAGCGACCAGTGACGCCTGAACTTGAGCCGCCCGGCCAGCCGCAACTCCTCCTTGTCGCGCAGATCCTCGATTGCCGGATCGATGTTGCGGTTGAGGCGCAGGTAGCCGACCTGGAGATAGGTTTCGTCGCTGCCGACAGTCAGGTCGAGCTCGTTGCGGCGGACGGCAAAATTGCCCTTGTCGATGCGAAAGCGGTGCGACAGGTCGATCAGCCGGCCATAGCGGATCCGCGTCCGACCGACGATATCGGAAAAGCGATCCGTCAGCCCCGTGCCGACGGGAAACAGCGACGGGCTTCGCGTCAGGCGATAGCTTTGACCGATCACCGTGTTGATCGAGAAGCGCGGTCGTTCGAGCGTATATTCAACGCCGTAGGTCACCCGCGAGCCGTCTTCCCACCGGTCATGGCCGGAGAAACGATTGATCGCGAAGAGGTTGGTATCGTCAAGCTCGATCGAGCGGCTGTCCTCGTTGGGAATGGCGAGGTTCGGCGTCGGCGGGGTCAGCACGACCTGCATTCGCGGCACGATCATCTGGGTGCCGCCGAAGGCCGTCCCGACCAGCGGCCAGCGCATGTCGGCGGCGAGCGCCGCGATGCCGCGTGTGTGCCAGCCGTCCAGCCCTCGATACGAGACCACGCTTGTCGCGGCCGAATCGTCGGTGTGATAGACGTCGCCGCGCACGAGCCCGGTGAAGGTTAGTTGCTGGCCCCATCGGGTGAGCTTGCGCATGTCCCACTGCGCCTGGACGAACGCTCGCTGCGTATCCTGACCGCCGAGGCGCGTGATGGCCAGGCTGTTGGCCTGCAGTTCAACCTTCCCGCCGAGGATCGGCTGCTTCAAGCGGATGCGCGCATCGATTGCCGGCAAGGCAATCGGGATCGTCTTCTGCTGGTCGTCCACGCGCAGGCCCTCGAATGCCCAGCCGGCAATCGACAGATAGGAATTGCGATCGATCCGCTAGAGGTCGAGGAAACTGCGCAGCCGGTCGTCATTGGTGAGGTCGTAGCGCTTGGTGACGGTCTTGTCCGAGGCGTAGCGGAGCGAGCCCGTCAGGCTCCAATAGGGATTGAACTGGAACCGGCCGTTGCCCTCGATATAGCCGCGGAACTCCTTCGACCCGACCGGCTGCAGGCTGTCGGCGTTGTCGATCCGTCCATAGGTCAGGAACCCGCCGAGCTGGAACGCGCCGAGGTTCGTCAGCTGGCGATAGCGTGCGCTGAGCGCGGGGGCGTTGCCGCTGTAAAGGTGCGGGGTCAGCGTCACGTCGCGATTGGGCGCGAACTGAACGTGATAGGGGGCCGAGACTTCAAGTCCGTTGGAATGCGAATAGGCGAAATCGGGGATCAGCAGCCCGGTCTGCCCGCCGCCGCCGGTGCGCACCGCGAACACCGGCAGCAACGGCAGGCTGACCCCGAGGATATTGATTCGACCGCCAGTGAATTTGATGTTCTTGCCGTCGGCCGAGCGGGTGATCCGCGCGGCGGTGATCGTCCACCCCGGCTTCTTCGCCTTGCCGCAATCGCTTGTCACCGGACAGCCGGTGTAGATCGCATTGTCGAGGACGGTCGCGCCATCGCGGCGCTCGCCGCGGCTTGCTGCGATCCGCCCGCCGGTGTCGAGCACGACCAGCAGATTGTCGATCGTGCCGTCCTTGAGGCTGTCGGTCAGGTCGACCTTGTCGCCGACCAGCTTGTTGCCCTGCGGATCGACCACGACGACGTTGCCCGCCGCCTGGACCTTGCCGGTCTTGCGGTCCCAGGTGACCCGGTCGGCGGCGAGGTAATTGCCGTCACGGGCAAGGCGCACTTGGCCGGTGGCGGTGACCACCTCATTGTCGTTCTCGTATGCCAGGCTGTCGGCGGCAAAGTCGATGGTCTGTTGCGAGTCCTTGGGCTGGGCCGCGGGCGGATCGGGCGTGGCCAACGGGGCAGGGGAAGCGTCCTGCGCCAGCGCGGCACCCGGCAGGGCCAGCAACAGCGGCAGCGCCGTCCAACAAAACTTCGATGCGCGCAACGCTGGCTCGTCCGGATGAGGGGTTCGCCCGTCCTATTGCATCAAGCCCGCGAGGCGGCAACCGCCGCCGTTCCCGCGCGTTCGACGAACGGCTTTGCCTAACCCTCCGCAGCGTCTTAAAGGCTCGTCAACTTTCCTCTCCGTCCTTCGAGGTTTCCCATGCAGATCCGCTTCGCCCAGACCCGCCCTGCCGGCGACTACGCGCTCGTCGTTCCCGCCGCAGGGGCCGAGCGCCCCGCGCTCGCCGGCCTCGGCACCAGCCTCGACGCGGCGCTTCGCCGTCAGCGCTTCGAAGGCGAGGCGGGGGGCGCCGCCGAGCAGTTCCTCGCCGACGACAATGGCCGCCGCCTGCTGGTCATCGGCATCGGCGCCGCAGCCAAGCCGGCCGATGCCGCCGAGAAACTGGGCGGGACGCTGACCGCGCGGCTGCTGACCTCGGGCGAGACGAATGCCGTGCTCGACCTGTCGGGCTTGAACTTCGACGCCGACGCCGCGGCGCGCGTCGCGCTTGCCGCCGAACTGCGCAGCTGGCGTCATGATCGCTATCGCACCAAATTGAAGGACAAGCAGAAGCCCAGCCTTCAGTCGCTGACCATCGTCGGTGCGCCCGTCGAAGCCGAAGCGCGCTGGACCGAACGTTATGCCCCGCTTGCCGCGGGCGTGGCACTGACCCGCGAACTTGTCGCCGAGCCCGCCAACATCATCTATCCGGAAAGCTTCGTCGCACGGTGCCGCGAGGCGATGGCCGGCAGCGGGATCGAGTTCGAAGTGCTCGGCGAAAAGGAAATGGCCGACCTCGGCATGGGCGCCTTGCTCGGCGTGTCGCAGGGCTCGCGCCGCGAAGCGCAGCTGCTCGTCATGCGCTGGAACGGCGGCGAGCCGGGCAGCACGCCGCTGTGCCTGATCGGCAAGGGGGTGACCTTCGATACCGGCGGCATCTCGATCAAGCCCGCCGCGGGCATGGAATCGATGAAGTGGGACATGGGCGGCGCCGGCGCGGTCGCTGGCGCGATGAAAGCCATCGCCGGGCGCAAGGCCAAGGCCAATGTCGTCGGCATCTGTGGCCTCGTCGAGAATATGCCCGACGGCAATGCCCAGCGCCCGGGTGACGTCGTGACGTCAATGGATGGCCAGACGATCGAGGTCATCAACACCGACGCCGAGGGCCGGCTGGTGCTGTGCGACGCGATCACCTGGGCCCAGGCCCATGTCAAACCGGCGACGATCATCGACCTCGCAACGCTGACCGGCGCAATGGTGATCAGCCTTGGCCACGAGATGGCCGGGATGTTCGCCAATGACGACGGCCTTGCCGGACAGCTCGACGCCGCGGGCAAGGCCTCGGGCGACAAATTGTGGCGAATGCCGCTTGGCGAGGCATACGACCGGCTGATCGATTCGCCGATCGCCGACATCAAGAATGTCGGCCCGCGCGAGGGCGGATCGATCACCGCCGCGCAGTTCCTCCAGCGGTTCGTCGACGACGGCGTCAAATGGGCCCACCTCGACATTGCCGGCATGGCGTGGAGCGACAAGCCGTCGAACAGCTACGACAAGGGCGCGACCGGCTTCGGCGTGCGCCTCCTCGACCACTATGTCGCGGACGTGTGCGAGAAGGGCTGATTGCTCAATCCGTTCTTCCCGAGCGAAGTCGAGCACATGTGCTGGCTGAGCGGGCCTCGTTTGCGCTCGGCATAGGCC
>JALYIX010000151.1 GCA_030775565.1 Pseudomonadota bacterium
ACGTGATCGTCGGCGCGCGCCCGGGCGGCAAGGCCGAGCGCACCGCCAAGGCCGATGGCTTCCGCACACTATCTCCCGCCGACGCCGCAAAGGAAGCCAAGCTGGTCGCGCTATTGACCCCCGACATGGCGCACCGAGCGGTCTATGCTAACGACATCGCCCCCCACCTCGCTCCTGGTGCGGCATTACTCGTCGCCCACGGCTTTTCGGTGCTCTACGACCAGATCACTCCGCGCGACGACATCGACGTCATCCTTGTAGCCCCCAAGGGTCCGGGCGACCTGGTTCGACGTGAATATGAGATCGGCCGCGGCGTCCCTGCCCTGTTCGCCGTCCACCAGGACAAGACCGGCGCCGCCCGCGACAAGGCGATGGCCTATGCCTCGGGGATTGGTGGAACGATTGCCGGCGCGATCGAGACGAGTTTCAAGGAAGAGACCGAAACCGACCTGTTTGGCGAGCAGGCTGTGCTCTGCGGCGGTGCCAGCGAGCTCATCAATGCCGGGTTCGAGACGCTGGTCGAGGCCGGCTACAAGCCCGAAGTCGCCTATTTCGAATGCCTCCACGAATTGAAGCTCATCGTCGACCTGCTCTACGAGGGCGGGCTCGCCAAGATGCACAGCTTCATCTCCGAAACCGCCAAGTACGGCGATCTCGTCTCCGGCCCGCGCGTCATCAACGCCGAGACCAAGGCGCGCATGAAGGAAGTTCTGACCGACATCCAGAACGGCAACTTCGCGCGAGACTGGATCGCCGAGAACGAGGCCGGCAAGAAAAATTACGACGCGATGATGCAGGCCGATCTCGACCTGCCGCTGGAGAAAGTCGGCGCCGAGTTGCGCAGTCACATGGCGTGGCTCGATTCCGAACCGAAAACCGAAGCAAAGGCCGCCTGACGTGAACAGCCCCGCTCCCCTGGACGACGCACTCCCGGCTCCCCAGCCTGCGCCGCTCAGCGGGGCGCGGCTGGTCGTCGAAGCGCTCGAGCGCGAAGGCGTGACCCATATCTTCGGTTATCCGGGCGGCGCGATCATGCCCGTGTATGACGCGCTGCCCGGATCCTCCCTGACCCACATCCTCGTCCGTCACGAGCAGGCCGCGGCGCTCGCCGCCGACGCCTATGGCCGCGTGACCGGCAAGCCCGGCGTATGCCTGGCGACCTCGGGCCCGGGCGCGACCAACCTCGTCACCGGCATCGCCAACGCCTATCTCGACAGCGTGCCGATGGTCGCCATCACCGGGCAGGTTGCGACCCATTTGATGGGCACCGACGCATTCCAGGAAGTCGACATTTTCGCGATCACCTTGCCGATCGTGAAGCACAGTTACGTCATCCGCGACACCGCCGACATCCCGCGCGTCTTCGCCGAAGCGTTCGAGATCGCGCGCTCGGGCCGACCCGGTCCAGTGCTGATCGACCTGCCCAAGGACATCACCATCAAGACGGCGTCGGTCGAGCCTTGGCGTGTCCCCGCGGCTCCCGTCGATCCGCTCGATGAGCACGCCATCGCCAGCGCCAACGCGCTGATCAGCCGATCGCGCGCGCCAATCCTTTACTTCGGCGGTGGAGTTGGCATCGCCCGCGCCGAGGAGAGCTTGCGCTCCTTTGCCCGCCGCACCCGCATGCCCTCGGTCGGCACGCTGAAGGGTCTCGGCGCAATTCCGACCGATGACGCGAACTTCCTCGGCATGCTTGGCATGCACGGCAGCAGGGGTGCCAATATCGCGATCGACGGTACCGACCTCTTGATCTGCGTCGGCGCCCGCTTCGACGATCGCGCGACGGGAAAACTCGACAGTTTCGCACCCAACGCGAAAGTCATCCACATCGACGGGGATCCCGCCGAGATCGGCAAGCTGCGCCGTCCCGAGGTCGCGCTCGCCGGCGACATCAACCAGATCCTCGATGCGCTGACTGCCTTTCCGGCCAGCGCCGAGCCGTGGCGCGCCCAGTGTGCCGCGCAGAAGGCGCAGTGGGCCCAGAGCTACGACGCACCCGGCGGCGGCGTCTATGCCCCGGCGATGCTCAAGACCCTGTCGGAGCGCGCCGGCGACAAGGCGATCTTCACCTGCGACGTCGGCCAGCACCAGATGTGGGTCGCACAGCATTGCCGCTTCTCTCGCCCACAGGCGCACCTCACCAGCGCCGGGCTCGGGACGATGGGTTATGGTATTCCTGCCGGGATCGGCGCGCTGATCGCCGAGCCTGATGCGACCGTCATCACCGTCTCGGGCGACGGTTCGATCATGATGAACATTCACGAGCTGGCGACCCTCCGCCGCTACCGGTTGCCGCTCAAGATCCTGCTGCTCGACAACAGCCAATTGGGCATGGTTCGCCAGTGGCAGGAATTATTCTTCGACGAGAATTTTTCCGAGATCGACCTGTCGGACAATCCCGACTTCGCCGAGCTTGCCCGGTCCTTCGGGATCGAGGCGTTCACCGTCGATCATCGCTCGGAAGTAGATGGCGCGATCGATCGACTGCTGGCGACCAGCGGTCCGGTTCTGTGTCACGCGCGGATCGATCCGCGCGCCAACGTCTGGCCGCTGGTGCCACCCAACAAGTCGAACGTCGAAATGATGGAGTCGCGCTGGTGAGCGAATTTCAGGACCCGCAGCGGGTGACCGTAGAGTTCGAGCCCGGCGAAGGCGCGATCGGGCGGATCGTCGGCCTCGTCGAACGCCGCGGCTATGAACTTCGCGGGCTTTCCATGGACCATGAGGGCACGCGGGCGGCGCTCACCCTTGACCTCGCGGCGCGCGACGCAGGCCGCAAGCTCGATATCCTTGGTCTCCAGCTTTGCCG
>JALYIX010000152.1 GCA_030775565.1 Pseudomonadota bacterium
GCGCCGGCCCGTGCCGCCTACGCGCGCGTCGACCTGATCGCCGACGAGGCGGGCGCGTGGCAGGTGATGGAGCTCGAACTGATCGAGCCCGCCTTATGGCTCCCCCGCGCGCCCGGCAGCGCCGAGCGTTTCGCCAGCGCCATCCGTGCCGAGGCCGAACAGATATTGGCGCAGCGCTGAGGTCAGGTTGGGCACCCGCGCCGCCGACAGCCGCGCGACGTCGACCTCGGCGACCAGCGCGCTCAACGCCTTGCCCTGACGCCGCGCTTCTTCCTCAAGCGCCGCCCAGAACATTGGCTCGAGACTGATCGAGGTCTGGTGCCCGGCGATCGTCATCGACCGTTTGAGCGGTGGGTGATAGGCCGGGCGGGCCACGTCAGTACATATGTTGCCCGCCGTTGATCGACAGCGTCGAGCCAGTGATGAACCCGCCCTCCTCGTCGGTCAGGAACGCCACCCCGCGCGCGATCTCGCTCGCCTTGCCGAGGCGGTTGACCGGGATCTTGGCGACGATCTTGCCAAGCACGTCCTCGGGCACCGCGGCGACCATGTCGGTGTCGATATAGCCCGGCGCGATGGCATTCACCGTCACATTGTTGCGCGCCCCTTCCTGCGCCAGCGCCTTGGTGAAGCCGTGAATGCCCGACTTGGCTGCGGCGTAATTGACCTGGCCATACTGACCCGCCTGGCCGTTGATCGAGCCGATGTTGACGATCCGCCCGTAATTGCGTGCCTGCATTCCCTCGAACACCGCCTTGGCCATGTTGAAGCAGCCGCCCAAATTGGTGTCGATCACGTCCTGCCACTTCTGGTGGTCCATCCGCTTCATCGTCGTGTCGCGCGTGATGCCGGCGTTGTTGACCAGCACGTCGACCGGGCCGAGCTCGGCCTCGACCTGGCGGACCCCGTCGAGGCACGCCTGATGATCGGCGACATCCCATTTGAAGACCTTGATCCCGGTCCGCTCGGAAAACTCGCGGGCGCGCTCGTCATTGCCGGCATAGGTCGCCGCGACGGTCATGCCCTTGTCCTTGAGCGCAAGGCTGATCGCCTCGCCGATTCCGCGCGTTCCACCGGTAACGATCGCGACTCTGGCCATGCTCACTCTCCTGATTTTTGTTAAGGCTAGGCGGCGGCCACCCATCCGGCAAGCTCACGCCGCACCAGCGCTTCGATCATCGTCATGCCCGCCGTCCCGTCGTTGAGGCAGTCGAGCCGGGCGAAGTGCGTTCCGCCCGCCGCGATGAACTGCTCGCGCCCGCGAATGCCCAGTTCCTCGATCGTCTCAAGACAGTCGGCGGAGAAGCCAGGGGCAGCGATGGCGAGGCGCTCGACGCCGCGACCGGGGAGCTCGCCGAGGACATCGTCGGTCGCCGGCCCGAGCCATTTCGCGCGGCCGAAGCGCGACTGGAAGCTGATCTCGGTCGCGATCTCGAGCCGCTCGCCGAGCAGCCGCGCGGTCTTCTGGCAGTGGCAATGATAGGGATCGCCCAGCTTGAGCGTCCGCTCGGGCATTCCATGGAAGCTCAGCAGCAGGCGCTGCGGCGTGAAGTCGAGCCCGGCGAGTTGGTGTCCGAGATCGAGCGCCAGCGCGTCGAGATACAACGGATCGTCATGATAAGGCGGCAAGGTCCGCAGCGCCGGTTGCCAGCGGCGCGCCGCGATCCCCGCGAAGATCGCGTCGTTGGCGCTCGCGGTCGTGGCGCCACTATATTGCGGATAAAGCGCGGCAGCGAGAATGCGCGTGCACCCCTTGGCGATCAGGTCGTCGAGCGCCGCGGCGATGCCCGGATTGCCATAGCGCATCGCGTAATCGACGACGGTCGCCGGTCCAAGCCGCGCTTGCAGCGCCACCGCCTGGCGGCGGGTGATCGCGGCCAGTGGCGAGCCCTCCTCGCTCCACACCTGGGCATAGGCATGCGCGCTCTTCTTCGGGCGGGTGCGCAGGATGATGCCGTGAAGGATCGGCTGCCACGCGATCGCCGGAATTTCGATGACGCGCCGGTCGCTGAGGAATTCGGCAAGATAGCGCCGCACCGCTTTCGTATCGGGCGCGTCGGGCGTGCCGAGGTTGATCAACAACACTCCGACCTTCGGTGCGGGAATCGAGGGGTGGTCGGCGGGTCGGTCCATCACGCCTCAGTGGGATCGAACGGCAGGCTGCGCAAGCGCCGTCCGCTGGCGGCGAGCGCATTACCGACGGCGCCCGCGAGCACGGTGTAGGCCAACCCTGAAACGCCCCCCGGGGCGTCGCTGCTCGGGATCAGTTCGACCTCCACCTTGGGCGTCCCCGCCAGCCGCTCGAGCCCGAGTAGCCGCAGCGGTCGCGCGCGCGGCATCCCTGCGACGATCACCGGCGCCGGCATCGTCGCCAGCGCGAGCGCCGCGAGCAGTCCGCCCTCGATTTGTTGCCGCACCAGGTTGGGATTGACCGCGCGCCCGCAATCGACCGCCGCGACCAGTCGCTCGACGACGATCCGCTGTCCCTCGCCGATGCGCGCCTGGGCGAGCAGGCCGATGTGCGACCCGAACGCGCTTGCGCAGGCCAGCCCCATCATGCTGCCCGCCGCGCCGCCGTCCCACTGCCCGATCGCGGCGGCGGTCATGATCGCCTTGGCCAGTCGGACGTTGCCGCCGAGCATGGCGACGCGGAACGCCAGCGGTTCGGAGCCGATCGAGCGCGCGACCTCGTCGACGAAGCTTTCGGTGGCGAACCCGGCCATGCCCTCGAAGCCGCCGCGCATATAGCCGGTCGCGATCGGCAGGGTCGCACTCGCCCGTTCGACACGGATTGCCGGAACGCCGTAGGGCGGCACCGCGGCCGAAATGTCGGCCGGGGGAATGGTCACCCCGGCCATCCTGGCCAGCGCACCCTCGAGCCCCGGCGCCGTCGCGACCTTCGCGCTCCATGACGCGATGGTCCCGCTCCCCGCCTCCGCAACGGCCGACAGCCGGGCGATGAGCGGTGGCCGCAGCCGATCGTGATTGGCCGAGACCGCATGCGGCACGGTCAGTTGCAC
>JALYIX010000153.1 GCA_030775565.1 Pseudomonadota bacterium
TCACCCAAGGGCGTGCGCAATATTCGATGCAGTTCAGCCATTATGACGAAGTCCCGGCGAACGTCGCGGAAGAGGTCAAGGCGAAGCTGGCGTAACCGGATTTTTCTGTTTATGGGCGCGCTCGCACTTGGGCGGCCGCCCACAGTTCTAACTCAAACGTTTTCAACACGTAGAAGAGGCTTATCATGGGTAAGGCGAAATTCGAGCGGAACAAGCCGCACTGCAACATCGGCACCATCGGTCACGTCGACCATGGCAAGACCTCGCTGACCGCGGCGATCACCAAGGTGCTGGCCGAAACCGGTGGCGCGACGTTCACGTCCTACGCCAACATCGACAAGGCGCCCGAAGAGCGCGAGCGCGGCATCACCATCTCGACCGCGCACGTCGAGTATGAGACCGCGGCGCGCCACTATGCGCACGTCGATTGCCCGGGCCACGCCGATTATGTGAAGAACATGATCACCGGCGCCGCGCAGATGGACGGCGCGATCCTCGTCGTGTCGGCCGCCGATGGCCCGATGCCGCAGACCAAGGAGCACATCCTGCTCGCCAAGCAGGTCGGTGTGCCGACGATGGTCGTGTTCCTCAACAAGGTCGACCAGGTCGACGATCCCGAGCTGCTCGAGCTCGTCGAGCTCGAAATCCGCGAGGAGCTCTCCAAGCGCGACTTCGACGGCGACAATATTCCGATCATCGCCGGCTCGGCGCTCGCCGCGCTGGAAGATTCGAACAAGGAAATCGGTCACGACGCGATCCTCAAGCTGATGGAAGCGGTCGACAGCTGGATTCCGCAGCCCGAGCGTCCGCTCGACAAGCCGTTCCTGATGCCGATCGAGGACGTGTTCTCGATCTCGGGTCGCGGTACGGTGGTCACCGGCCGCGTCGAGACTGGAATCGTCAAGGTTGGCGAGGAAGTCGAGATCGTCGGCATCAAGGACACCAAGAAGACCGTCGTCACCGGCGTCGAGATGTTCCGCAAGCTGCTCGACCAGGGCCAGGCCGGCGACAACATCGGCGCGCTGATCCGCGGCGTTGGTCGTGAGGAAGTCGAGCGCGGGCAGGTTCTCTGCAAGCCGGGTTCGATCAAGCCGCACACCGACTTCTCGGCCGAGGTCTATGTCCTCTCGAAGGACGAGGGCGGCCGTCACACGCCGTTCTTCGCCAACTATCGTCCGCAGTTCTACTTCCGCACGACCGACGTGACGGGCGAAGTGGTTCTTCCGGAAGGCACCGAGATGGTCATGCCGGGCGACAACGTCACGCTGGGCGTCAAGCTCATCGCGCCGATCGCCATGGACCAGGGCCTCCGCTTCGCGATCCGCGAAGGCGGCCGCACGGTCGGCGCCGGGGTTGTCGGTTCGATCACGAAGTAGTAATGGCGGGCCGCGCGGCGCCCCTTGAGGGATTCGCGCGGCCCGTATTTTGTTTGAGTATCTGCGGCACTGGCCGGCTGGCCCGTCGCCGCATTTGCTTGTTTGGATAGGCCCGATCCGCTTCTCGCGGTGATGGCCTGGCTCTTTCGCATCGGTAGTGGACATGGAAACGCAGAATATCCGGATTCGCCTCAAAGCCTTCGATCACCGCGTGCTCGATCAGGCCACTGGAGAAATCGCCGACACCGCTCGGCGCACCGGAGCTTCGATCCGCGGTCCCATTCCGCTGCCGACGCGCATCGAGAAGTTCACCGTCAACCGCTCGCCGCACGTCGACAAGAAGTCGCGCGAGCAGTTCGAGGTGCGCACCTACAAGCGGCTGCTCGACATCGTCCAGCCGACCCCGCAGACCGTCGATGCGCTAATGAAGCTCGACCTCGCGGCAGGGGTGGACGTGGAGATCAAACTGGCCTAATGGCCAGCGCGCAGCGGTTGACTCGCACCAGCGAATCCCGCCGCGACACTGACAAGGGATACCGCGGGCGCTCATTCGAGCACCCGGTCACGCGTCCCCCGCTTTCTGTCTTCGGACGGAAATAGCCCAGGCGGGGCTCGCATCGTTTTTTGGGTTGGCACGCCCCCGGGAGCAGTCCCGTTGGGCCTCTGAGGAGTTTGGTCATGCGCACTGGCGTGATCGCGAAGAAAATGGGGATGACCCGCCTGTT
>JALYIX010000154.1 GCA_030775565.1 Pseudomonadota bacterium
CTCCTGCCATGCCCAGTTGCGGCGAAGATCGCCCTCGGCCGGACGGCGACGGAACTGGGGGTTGATCTGAAGCCCCGAGAAGCGCTCGACGAAGATCGTGCGCAGCGGCGGGACGACCATCGACAAAGGCGTCAGCACGGCAAAGCGGAACAGCAGCGCGATCGGCGCAAGCGTCGAGGCGACGAGAAACAGCGGCAGCGTCCACGGCTTCATCAGCGCAAGCGGCAGATATTCGGGATCATCCACCGTGCCATAGCGCGTGCGCGCGTGGTGCAGCGTATGGACGCCTTCATAGAGGAAGGACGGGATGAGCAACGGGACGCCGACCAGCGCATTCCATGCCAGCCGGAAGCCGGGCAGCGCGGTGCGGTGGATATGGGTCAACTCGTGGATGAAGCTCCCGGCGCGGTACAGCGCGAGGATGGCGATGATTGCCGCCGCAACGGCGAGCAGAGGCGAGACCGCAAGGATCGCGGTTGCCAGCGCGGCATAGCCGAGCGCTGCCGAGCCGAGCATGTCGACCCAGTAGATGCGCGGGCTGGCGGTATTGAGTTCGCGCGTCAGCTCGGCGGCAGCGCGCAGCAGCGCCTTGTCGTCGGCGATGCGAACGCGCGGCGCGGCGGCGACAGCGTCCGCCGGGCGGCGCTCCAAGAGGGTCATCTGGTTCATAAGCCTATGTCCGCGCTCGCATTTGCAGCAAATAGTGGCGCCAACATGGCGGATCAATGAACCGGCGTCAGATCGTGTCGAGCAGGTGTAGCGCTACCCCGACCAGCCCCCCGACGAGCGTTCCGTTGATGCGGATATACTGGAGGTCGCGACCAACGGCGCCTTCGAGCCGGTCGGTGACCGTCCGCGCGTCCCACCCGCGCACCGTCTCGCTGACCAGCTTGACTATCGAAGAGCCATAGCTTGCCGCCATGCCGGCGACCGCTCGCCGCGAAAACTGGTTGATCGCGCGGCGCAGGCGCGGATCACCTTCAAGGCTCGTGCCGACCGACTTGATCACCTCACCGAGCTTCCCCGCCATCGCCGCGTCCGGATTGCGAGCGGCGCGGATCAGCGACGCCCTGCCCTTTTGCCACAGCGTATCGAGCCACAGGCCGACCGACTTGTTGGCAAGCAGCTCGTCTTTCATCGCCTCGACCCTGGCCCGCGTCCCGGGATTGGTCTGGAGGTCGTTGGCGAGCTGGGCGAGCGCCTCCTCGATGCGGATGCGAACCGGATGCGCCGGGTCGGTGCCCATTTCGACGGTCAGCTTGCGCAGGCCATCGACGACCGAATCGGCGATGCGGCTGTCGATCCCGGCGATCTTGAGGATCCAGCTGGCGCGCTTGTGGACCATCTCGCGGATCAGCGGCTCGTTGGCGTCGAGCGCGCGCGCCATCCAGCGGATCGCCGCCTCGAGCAAGGGGACGTGCCGCTCCTCGTTGATCGCGCTGGCAAGCGCGTGGCCGAGCAGTGGCGCGACCTCCAGCGCCTTGAGCCGCGACGAAATGGCGGTCTTGACCAATCCCCCTAGCCGCTCGTCGCCCAGGCTCTCGGCCAGATCGCCGATCAGGCGCGAGGCGCCGCGACGGATGCGAGTCTCTTCCCCTGCCGGCGCCTGAAGGAAGCGCCCTGCGGCACCGGCGAGGTCGATGTTGCGCATCCGCCGCGCAACGACTGGCGCAATCAGGAAATTTTCCTTCAGGAAGGTCGCCAGCGAGTCGCCGATGCGATCCTTGTTGCGCGGAATGATCGCCGTGTGCGGGATGGGCAGGCCGAGCGGATGACGGAACAGTGCCGTCACCGCGAACCAGTCGGCCATGCCGCCGACCATTCCTGCCTCGGCGAAGGCCTTGAGCCAGCCCGCCCCGGGATAGCGGGGTTCAAGGGAACGGGCGGCCGCGAAGAGCAGCGCCATGACCACGAGCAGGCCGGTGGCGACGACCTTCATCCCTGCAGCGCCGGGCTGCGAAGGATTGAAGCGGGACAGCGGACGGCGGGCCATTGCGCCCTCTTAGTCAGCGCTGGCCGGGGCTGTCACCTATTCGGCAGGCTGGGGCACGGGCGACGCCATCGGCTGATGCTCCTCGCCATTGTCGATCAGCCGCCCGAACTTGCCTCCGACCCACGCCTCGAGGTCGAGCGCGATCGAGAAGAGCGAGGGAACGAGCAGCAGGGTCAGCACCGTCGAGAACAACAGGCCGCCCATCACGGTGATCCCCATCGGCGCGCGGAAGCTGCCATCGCCGCTGAGCGACAGCGAGACCGGGATCATGCCCGCGATCATCGCCACCGTCGTCATCACGATCGGCTGCGCGCGCTTGTGTCCCGCCTCGGTGATCGCCTCGTCCTTGGGCATGCCATGCTCGATCATCTCGACCGCGAAATCGATCAGCAGGATGGAGTTCTTCGCGACGATGCCGAACAGCATCAGCATGCCGATGAACACCGGCATCGAGATCGGCTGGCCGGCCAGATGAAGGGCGATCCCGGCCCCCAGCGGCGCCAGCAGCAGCGATCCCATGTTGACGAACGGCGAGAGGAAACGGCGGTACAGCAGGACCAGCACGGCGAACACCAGCAAGACCC
Organism: Pseudomonadota bacterium; assembly: GCA_030775565.1. Taxonomy (GTDB): domain Bacteria; phylum Pseudomonadota; class Alphaproteobacteria; order Sphingomonadales; family Sphingomonadaceae; genus Sphingomicrobium. Next base: position 2,578 of record JALYIX010000154.1, read on the forward strand.
CCGACACCAGCGCAATGATGAAATTGACGACCAATTCGGCCTGCCACTTCTGGTCGCCAAGCGTCAGTTTGGACACGTTATTCGGCATGGCCTTGACCGAAGGGAGCGCGTTGATCTGCTTCCACGCGTCGCTCGACACCACCCCCGGGGCGAGGTCTGCGCCGATCGCCAGGCGGCGCACCTGGTTGGTCCGCTGGACAAACGCCGGGCCCGACCCAAAGCCGATGTCGGCGACCGACTTTAGCGGCACCGAGCCACCGCTGGTCGTCGGCACGGGCAGGTTTTCAAGCGTCGCAAGGTCGCGGCGCGCATCCTGCGACAGCGACACGGTGATTGGCAC